>NZ_JBFBBE010000030.1:99052-100335 GCF_040682555.1 Streptomyces sp. NPDC051172 | reverse complement strand
CTGCTCACTCGACGAGCTCAAGACCGCGCTCGAGGACTGGATCGAGACCTGGAACGAGCAGGCCCGCCCCTTCAGATGGACCAAGACCGCGGACCAGATCATCGACCGCATCTGCCGCTACTGCGACAGGATCTGCGGACCGGAACACTAGCCGCCGATCGCCGACATCGGACGGTCCGGCTGGACGAACGACGGGTCGTCCAGGCCCGCTCCCGCCTTCTTGCCCCACATGGCCAGTCGCCAGATGCGGGCGATCTCCTCGTCCGGGGCGTCGGAGCGCAGCGCTGCACGCAGGTCGGTCTCCTCCTGCGCGAACAGGCAGGTGCGTATCTGGCCGTCGGCGGTGAGGCGGGTGCGGTCGCAGGCCGAGCAGAACGGGCGGGTGACGGAGGCGATGACACCGACGCGGTGCGGGCCGCCGTCCACGACCCAGCGCTCGGCGGGCGCCGAGCCGCGCTCGTCCGTACCCTCCGGAGTCAGCTCGAAGCGGGTGCGCAGCGAGGCCAGGATGTCGCCCGCGGTGACCATGCCCTCGCGCTTCCAGCCGTGCTGGGCGTCCAGGGGCATCTGCTCGATGAAGCGCAGTTCGTAGTCGTGCTCCACCGCCCAGGCGAGCAGGTCCGGGGCCTCGTCCTCGTTCAGTCCCGGCATCAGGACGGTGTTGACCTTGACCGGGGTCAGGCCTGCGTCGCGGGCGGCCTGAAGGCCCTCGATGACGTCCTTGTGGCGGTCCCGGCGGGTGAGGGTCTTGAAGGTGTCGGGGCGCAGGGTGTCGAGTGAGACGTTCACCCGGTCCAGGCCCGCTGCCTTCAGGGCCGTCGCCGTGCGCCCCAGTCCGATGCCGTTCGTCGTCAGGGACATCTGGGGGCGGGGGTGCAGCGCGGCGACCCGCTCGACGATGCCGACCAGTCCCGGACGCAGCAGGGGTTCGCCGCCGGTGAAGCGGACCTCCTCGATGCCCAGGGAGGTGACGGCGATGTCGATCAGGCGGACGATCTCGTCGTCGGTCAGCAGGTCGGGCTTGGCCAGCCACTGCAGCCCCTCTTCGGGCATGCAGTACGTACATCGCAGATTGCACCGGTCGGTGAGTGAGACCCTCAGGTCGGTGGCCACTCGGCCGTAGGTGTCGATGAGCACCTGGGCCCCCTCCCTCGTAGCTGATCAGATACGGATCAGTGCCGGTCCATCATTTTCTGTCACTTGTGAGCCTACGTGACGTCACTGACAACAACAGCGGCCCGATCCCACGAGGTACGGCGCGGCCGCGTCGTAGGGACCCTGGA
>NZ_JBFBBE010000030.1:69423-99042 GCF_040682555.1 Streptomyces sp. NPDC051172 | reverse complement strand
CGCCCCCTCCGAAGCGCCATACCACCCGGCCGGGCCAGGGGCCGTTTCCGGCTGTCGTCAGTGGGCGCCGGTGCCGGTCAGGGACCGGACCTCCAGCTCCGCGTACTTGTCCTTGTCGGGCTCCTCCTTGGACAGGTAGGTGCCGAGGATGCCGAGCAGGAAGCCGACCGGGATCGAGATGATGCCCGGGTTCTCCAGCGGGAACCAGTGGAAGTCGGCGTGGGGGAACATGGACGACTCCTTGCCGGAGACCACCGGCGAGAACAGCACCAGGCCGACCGCCGTGATCAGGCCGCCGTAGATCGACCACAGGGCTCCGGAGGTGGTGAACCGCTTCCAGAAGAGGCTGTAGAGGATGGTCGGCAGATTGGCGGAGGCGGCGACCGCGAAGGCGAGGGCGACGAGCCCGGCCACGTTCAGGTCGCGGGCGAGGGCGCCGAGGCAGATCGAGACGGCACCGATCGCGACCGTCGCCCAGCGGGCCGCCCGCAGTTCCTGCTTCTCGGTGGCCTCGCCCTTCTTGATGACGTTCGCATAGATGTCGTGGGCGAACGACGAGGAGGAGGCGAGGGTCAGGCCCGCGACGACCGCGAGGATCGTGGCGAAGGCGACCGCGGAGATGGAGGCGAGCAGGATGGCACCCCAGTTGGAGCCGACACCGCCCAGATGCAGGGCCAGCAGTGGTGCCGCCGTGTTGCCCGCCTTGTTGGAGGCGATGATCTCGTCCGGTTTGATGAGCGCCGCGGCGCCGAAGCCCAGCGCGAGCGTCATCAGGTAGAAGGCACCGATGAGGCCGATCGCCCAGTTCACGGACTTACGGGCGGCCTTGGCCGTGGGCACCGTGTAGAAGCGGATCAGGATGTGCGGCAGGCCCGCGGTGCCCAGCACCAGGGCGATGCCCAGGGAGACGAAGTCCAGCTTGGACGTCGAGGTGAGG
Source organism: Streptomyces sp. NPDC051172 (assembly GCF_040682555.1). NCBI lineage: Bacteria > Bacillati > Actinomycetota > Actinomycetes > Kitasatosporales > Streptomycetaceae > Streptomyces > Streptomyces sp. NPDC051172. Next base: position 98,105 of record NZ_JBFBBE010000030.1, on the reverse strand, counting down.
CCGTACTTCAGGCCGGGCTCCAGGAAGGCCGACCCCTTTCCGCTGTTGTCGGCGGCCTTGCCGAGCAGGTCGGAGATGTTGAAGTTGAACTTCAGCAGCACCAGGAAGGTCAGCAGCAGGGCACCCACGATGAGCAGCACCGCCTTGACCATCTGGACCCAGGTGGTGCCCTTCATGCCGCCGATGGTGACGTACACGATCATCAGGACGCCGACGAGGGCGACGATGCCGATCTTGCCGGCGTCGCTGGTGATGCCGAGCAGCAGCGAGACCAGGACGCCCGCGCCCGCAATCTGGGCCAGCAGGTAGAAGATCGAGACGACGATGGTGGAGGTGCCGGCCGCGGTGCGGACGGGCCGCTGGCGCATCCGGTAGGCGAGGACGTCACCCATGGTGTAGCGGCCCGAGTTGCGCAGGGGCTCGGCCACCAGGAGCAGCGCGACCAGCCAGGCGACCAGGAAGCCGATGGAGTACAGGAAGCCGTCGTAGCCGGCCAGCGAGATCGCGCCCGCGATGCCGAGGAAGGACGCGGCGGACATGTAGTCGCCGGAGACGGCGAGGCCGTTCTGGAAGGCGGTGAACTGGCGGCCGCCGGCGTAGAAGTCGGCGGCGTCCTTGGTCTGGCGACCCGCCCAGATGGTGATGACGAGGGTCGCGGCGACGAACACCGAGAACAGGGTGATGATCAGCGGCCGGTGCTGACTGGCCTCACCCGCGGCCAGCACGGCCTGCTGCGCGATGCTCATGCGTCGCCCTCCATACGGGACTTGATCGCCTCGGCCTTGGGGTCGAGCTTGGCGGCGGCGTGCCGCGAGTACCACCAGGCGATGAGGAACGTGGTGAGGAACTGGGCGAGGCCGAGCACCAGGGCGACGTTGATGTTGCCGAACAGCTTGGTGCCCATGAAGTCGTCCGCGTAGTTCGACAGCAGGACGTAGAGCAGGTACCAGGCGATGAAGCCGACGGTGAGCGGAAAGGCGAAGGAGCGGTGGGAGCGGCGCAGTTCACCGAACTCCGCACTCTCCTGCTCCGCGACGAACTCCTCGGTGGAGGGAAGTCGGGTTTGGGTTTTCGAGGGGGGCGGTGTCTCGGTGGCCACGGAGTCTCCTCGCGTTGCGGATGCGGTTGTGACGGGGATCGGGGGCGAGTGTCCTCGCGCTCCCTGTCCAAGGTCACGGCGCCACGCGAGGACAGGTTCAACTCCCTTGACCTGTTTCCGAACTCACCTTGGGCAACTCATTGCTGACCAGCGGCGCCGGGAGATAGCTTCGGCCTGCACCGCCCGTCATGTACCTGCCCGAGCAGCATCTGCGTCTCGGGCGGTTTCGTTTCCGGATGATGTGGAGACCCCATGGCTCATCTGCGTTCCAGACGTCGGCTCGCACTCGCCGTACCGGTGGCGCTCACGCTGACCGCCTCGCTCGGCTTCCTGCCGGTGGCCGCGCATGCCGCCCCGCGCGCGGGGTCCACGGCACAGGCGGCCGACACGGAAAACTTCGCGTATCTCGTCAACACCAAGACGGACCATCACACGATCGAGTCGGTGAAGAAGGCGATAGCCGCGGCCGGTGGCACCGTCGTCGTGGCGTACGACAAGATCGGCGTGATCGTCGTCCACTCCACGAACCCCGCCTTCGCCCAGCAGATACGCAAGGCGCCCGGCGTGCAGTCCGCGGGGGCCTCGCGCACCTCGCCGGTGACGGCGGCGGGGACGACGGACGAGGGGGCGGTGCAGTACCTCTCCAAGGCCGAGGCCGCGAAGATCGCGGGCAGTTCGACGGCCGGCGAGGAGCCGCTCGAGGCCGACCAGTGGGATCTCAGGGCGATCGGCGCCGACAAGGCGGCCAAGGTCGACCCGGGCAGCAAGGACGTGACCGTCGCCGTGATCGACGTCGGCGTCGACGACACCCATCCCGACATCGCCCCGAACTTCTCCGCCTCGCAGTCCGCGAACTGTGTGAGCGGCAAGGCGGACACGACGTACGGCTCCTGGCGGCCGGTGGATGCCGACCACTACCACGGCACCCATGTGGCGGGCGAGATCGCCGCGGCCCGCAACGGCATCGGTGTCGCGGGGGTCGCGCCCGGTGTGAAGGTCGCCGGCATCACGGTGGCGCAGCCGGACGCGAACCAGCTGTTCTTCCCCGAGAGCGTGGTGTGCGCCTTCGTGTTCGCCGCCGACCACGGCGTCGAGGTCACCAACAACAGCTACTACGTTGATCCGTGGCAGTACAACTGCATGGACGACCCCGATCAGCGCGCCATTGTTGATTCGGTCAACAGGGCGCAGCTGTACGCACAGCGCAAGGGCACGCTCAATGTGGCCGCCGCGGGCAACTCCAACAACGATCTCGACTCGAACGCCCTCGTCGACGCCTCCAGCCCCGACGACTCGACCGCGGTCACCCGGACGGTCGATCCCCACAAGTGCTTCGACGTGCCGACCCAGCTGCCGGGTGTGGTCACGGTCAGCGCGACGGGTGTCACGGGCGCCAAGTCGTACTACTCCAGCTACGGCGACGGTGTCATCGACGTCGCGGCGCCGGGCGGCGACAAGTACAAGATCCCCGACACGCCGTCGAAGAACGGCCGCATCCTGTCCACGCTGCCGAACAACTCCTACGGCTTCCTGCAGGGCACGTCGATGGCCACACCGCACGTCGCGGCCGTCGCCGCGCTGCTGAAGTCGACGCACCCGTGGGCGACTCCGGCCCAGCTGCAGGCTCTCCTCAAGGCGCAGGCCGACAACCCGGGCTGCCCGACCGACCCGTACGACGGGAACGGCGACGGCGTCGTGGACGCCACCTGCGTGGGCGGCAAACGGATCAACGGATTCTACGGTTTCGGTATCGTCAACGCGCTGCGCGCAGTGAAGTAGATCCAGTGCCTGCCCGGGCGGCGCGGTGACAGGGACCGCGCCGCCCCGGACCGCCCACACGGCCCGAAGCCACCGCTCGCACCGCGAACGAACTGGAGACACCGACACATGACAGCGCCTCACCCGCGCTACCGCCGCGCGATCGTGATCCCGCTCGGCATGGCGATGGCGACGGCCCTCGCCTTTCTGCCGAACGGCATGGCCGCGGCCTCGGACAGCACGCCGACGGCCACGACCACCGCCGACGCGAGCTCTCTCAGCTATGTCGTCAACGTCCGCTCCGGGCATGGAGCCCCGGCGTACGTGAAGAAGGCGATCGCGGAGGCCGGCGGCACGATCGTGACGTCGTACGACGAGATCGGCGTGATCGTCGTCCACTCGGCGAACCCCGACTTCGCCAGGACCATCCGCACCGTGCACGGGGTGGAGTCGGCAGGCAACACCCGCAACGCACCGCTGCCCGCCCAGTCGACGACCGACGTGGGCGCCCCGAAGGCGCTCACGGCCGAGGAGCTGAAGGGTGTTCAGGCCGCCGACGGGCAGGACCCGCTGGAGCCCCTGCAGTGGGACCTCGCCGCCATCAAGGCGGACAAGGCGCACGAGAAGTCGCTGGGCAGCCCGAAGGTCACGGTCGGCGTGATCGACACCGGCGTGGACGACACGCACCCCGACATCGCGCCGAACTTCAACCGGAACGCCTCGGTCAACTGTGTGTCGGGCAAGCCGGACACGACCGGCGGGGCCTGGCGCCCCAGCGCCTCGGAGAGCCCGCACGGCACGCATGTGGCGGGCGAGATCGCGGCCGCCAAGAACGGTATCGGCATGACCGGTGTCGCTCCGGGCGTGAAGGTCGCCGGCATCAAGGTGGCGAACCCGAACGGCTACTTCTACACCGAGGCCGTGGTCTGCGGCTTCGTGTGGGCGGCCGAGCACGGCGTCGACGTCACCAACAACAGCTACTACACCGATCCCTGGTACTTCAACTGCACCGACGACCCGGACCAGAAGGCGCTCGTGGACGCCGTCACCCGGGCCGCGCGGTTCGCCGAGCGCCAGGGCACGGTCAACGTCGCCGCGGCCGGCAACGAGAAGTACGACCTGGCCTCGGACTCGATCACGGACCCGTCCTCGCCGAACGACGGCACCCCCTCCGACCGGGTGGTCGATCCGTCCAAATGCCTTGACATACCGACCCAGTTGCCGGGTGTGGTGACGGTGGCGGCGACCGGAGCGAAGGGGATCAAGTCGTCGTTCTCCAACTACGGTCTGGGCATCATCGACGTGGCCGCTCCGGGCGGCGACTCGACCCGCTACCAGGCCCCGGCCCCGCCGGCCACCAGCGGCCTGATCCTGGGCACGCTGCCGGGCGGCAAGTGGGGCTACATGGCCGGTACGTCGATGGCCTCGCCGCATGTGGCAGCGGTCGCCGCATTGATCAAGTCAACCCATCCGCACGCCTCTGCCGCCCTGGTGAAGGCCCTGCTGTACGCCGAGGCCGACGGCACGGCATGCACGGACCCGTACGACATCGACGGGGACGGCAAGGTCGACGCGGTGTGCGAGGGACCGAGGAACTACAACGGCTTCTACGGCTGGGGCACGGTGGACGCGCTGACCGCAGTGACCAAGTAGAGCGGTCAACCCCCTCCATATATTGATTCAGTCAATGATGCATAGTCCAGTCATGACTGCAATCAAGTTCGCATGGTCCGCACTGGGCGGCGATGCCGCCCTTCTCCCGCGGGCGTCGACCGTGGTGCGGGAGGGCGCTCTTCAGGGGCGCCTTCCCGTACGGGAGTTGGCGCGGGCCTGCGTCGGGGCCTGCGCGCTGGCCGCTGCCGAGCTCGGGGCACGGCGGAGCGGGCTCCCCGAGGTGCCCGCGGTCCGGGTGGACGACGGCGCCGTCGCCGCGGCCTTCCACAGCGAGCGGCACCTGCTGGTCGACGGGCGGGCGCCGGTCAGCTTCGCGCCGTTGTCGCGGTTCTGGCGGACCGCGGACGGATGGGTGCGGACGCACGCGAACTATCCGCACCACCGGACACGGCTGCTGGACGCACTGGGTGTGCCGGACGACGTGGCCGCCGTCGAAGCCGCGCTGGCCGAGCGGTCCGCACTGGAGGTCGAGGAGGCGGTGTACGCGGCCGGGGGTCTGGCCGTGGCACTGCGCACCCCCGAGAGGTGGGCCGCGCACGAGCAGGCCGTGGAGGTGGCCGCGCGGCCCCTGGTGGAGCGCGCACGGCTCGACTCCGCGCACGCGCGCGTGCTCGCCCCGCTCGACGGGTCTCCCCTGCTGCCCGCGGCCGGACTGCGCATCCTCGACCTGACCCGGGTGCTGGCCGGCCCGGTCGCCACCCGCACGCTCGCCCTGCTGGGCGCGGACGTGCTGCGCGTGGACCCCCCGCAGCTGCCCGAACTGCCCGACCAGCACGCCGACACGGGCTTCGGGAAGCGGTCGACGACGCTGGACCTTGCGGCCGACCGGCGCACCTTCGAGGAGCTGCTCGCGGCGGCGGACGTGGTCGTCACGGGCTATCGGCCGGGCGCCCTGGACCGGTTCGGGCTGTCGCCGCACGCGCTGGCGGAGCGGCGGCCCGGGGTGGTCGTGGCGCAGGTGTCGGCATGGGGTGCGTACGGGCCGTGGAGGGAGCGGCGGGGCTTCGACAGCCTGGTGCAGGTGGCGTCGGGGATCGCCGCCGTCGAAGGCTCCCCCGAGCAGCCGGGGGCGCTGCCCGCGCAGGCGCTCGACCACGGGACGGGCTATCTGCTGGCGGCGGCTGTGCTGCGGGCGCTGACCGAGCAGTCGTACGAGGGCGGCAGCCGGTGCGTACGGCTGGCGTTGGCGCGGACGGCCGAGTGGCTCGTGAACGGCATCGGGGCCGGTGCCGCGGGCCAGGACCCGTACGCCGGGCCCGGTCCCTGGCTCGCCGAGACGGACAGCTCGCTGGGGCGGCTGCGGTACGCGCTGCCACCGGTGTCCTTCGCGGGCGGGCCCGCCGACTGGGCGCGGCCGCCGGTGCCCTGGGGCACGGATCCCGCGCGCTGGATCTGAGTCACGGGAGCGCCCGAAAGCGTACCTGTGAGCAGAATGCCGTACCCCAGTTGTCTTACTCCACTTGCCCCGTTCTGCGAAGGCTGGCGAACATCGTGAGGTGACCTTGATAAAATCGACGGCCGGCGAAGCCGAGGCCGGGGAGCCGGTACGGCGCCCCCGGGCCGGCCGAGCCGTCGCCGTACTCGTCCTGGTGGCCCTGGCCGCGCTGATACCGCTGCTCGGCCCGTCCGTCGCGCTGCACGGCACGGGGGAGGCCGCCGCGCCCGGTGTCAGCGGCATCGCACTGCTGCGGGCGGTGCTGTTCGCCGCCCTGTGCGTGCCGGTGGGCGAGTTGTTCGTCAAGCGTCTGGCCCGTTCGCTGCCCGACGCTCCACAAACCGCGCCCCGCAGCTGGGCGCCGTACACGGCCGCCGCCGGCTTCGTCGCCGCACTGGGCCTCGCCTCGGTCGTGTCCACCGGCAACCTGGTGCCGCACAGCCTGGCCGACATCAACGTCGGCGGCCTCTACGACTCACGGGACGGCAAGCTCGCGCTGGTCGAGGTCAACGCCTTTCTCGCGGCCGGCCTCTGCGCCCTCTCGCGCCGCCCCGCCACCCAGGTCTGGCCGCTGGCCGCGATCATCACCACGGAAGCCCTCCGCGCGCACCCCACGACCGAACACAGCCCGCTGCTCGGGTCGGGGCTGACGGTCGTACACCTGACGTGCGCGACGCTGTGGTCGGGGAGTCTGCTGCACACACTGCGGACGCTGCGCCGGTGGGGCCCCTCCGAGACGGGCGCGGCCCTGCTGGGGCTCTACGCGCGCGTGGCGGCCATTCTGCTCGCCGCCATCACCGCGACCGGGGTGTGGAGTTCGCTGCGCCGCATGCCGTCGCACACCATCCTGGACCAGCTGACCACGACGGCGTACGGGCGCACTCTGCTCGCCAAGGTGATCCTGGTGGCCACCGTCGCCCTGCTCGCCCTGTGGGCGCGCATCCGGCTGCGCCGCGCCACCGACCCGCTGACCGCCTGCTCCCCCGCGCGCGTGGAGGTCGCGGCGCTCGGGGTGGTGGTCCTGGTGTCGGGACTGCTGACGGCGCTGCCGCTGCCGATCCGCTGGTCGTGACGGTCAGTCGTTGGTGACGAGCACCTTGAGGGCCGTGCGCTCGTCCATCGCCTTGTAGCCGTCGGGGACGCCCTCCAGACCGACCGTCAGGTCGAAGACCGGTGAGGCGTCGACGGTGCCGTCCAGAACGTCGGGCAGGAGTTCCGGGATGTAGGCGCGGACCGGTGCGACGCCGCCGCGCAGTGCGATGTTCCGGTCGAACATCACGCCGAGGTCGACCCCGGTACCGCTGCCGTGCGGCACGCCGACGAAGCCGATCGCACCGCCGGCGCGGGCGATGTCGACCGCCGTACGCATGGACTGTTCGGTGCCGACGGCTTCGACGACGGCGTGTGCGCCCTGGCCGCGGGTGAGTTCGCGTACGGCCTCGACGGCCGCTTCGCCGCGTTCTGCGACGACGTCGGTGGCGCCGAAGCGGCGCGCGATGTCGGTGCGGACCTGGTGGCGGCCGAGGGCGATGATCCGCTCCGCGCCGAGCCGCCTGGCGGCGAGCACCGCGCACAGACCGACGGCTCCGTCACCGACGACGGCGACCGTGGCTCCCGGGCGGGCGCCCGCGCCGAGGGCCGCGTGGTGGCCGGTGCCGAGGACGTCGGAGAGGGTCAGCAGGGCGGACAGCAGGTGGTCGTCGGAGGCGGCGTCCTTGGGGAGCTGCACGAGGGTGCCGTCGGCGAACGGCACGCGCACGGCCTCGCCCTGGCCGCCGTCGTAGCCGACGGAGCCCCAGAAACCGCCGTGCTCGCAGGAGGTGGTGAGGCCCTCGCGGCAGTAGTCGCAGACGCCGTCGGACCACATGAAGGGCGCGACGACGAGGTCACCCCGCCGGACGTTCGAGACCTCGCTGCCGGTCTCCTCCACCACGCCGAGGAACTCGTGCCCGATGCGTTGCCCCGGCTGCCGGGCCGCCTCGCCGCGGTACGCCCACAGGTCGCTGCCGCAGATGCAGGCGCGCAGCACCCGCACCACGGCGTCGGTGGGCAGCTGCACCACGGGCTCGGGCACGTCCTCCACGCGCATGTCGTACGGGGCGTGGATGGTGGTGGCGCGCATGGCGAGGGTCCTTCTCGTGCGGTGTCATGGGTGCGCTCGGGGGGTGGTCGGGCGCACTTCACGGTACGCCGCCGCGGACGCCCGCCGCTCGCCGAGGGCGGCGCGGACCAGCGGGAATCGGGCCTGCTAGGGCCTGTCGTCTGGATCAGGTCGGCCATGGCTAGCGGTGCTTCCCGGCTCCCCCGAGCGGGGTCATGGGGGTCCCCCCGCTCGAGCGAAGTCGAGAGTGGGGGAGCGTGCAGCTGCAAGGCGGAGGAGGCTGTGACATCAGCCGCTGCCGCGGCGGGCGACGCGGAGCGATGGGGGCCCCTCCAGTACGTGCCAGACCCCGCGACGCCGAGCTGATCCAAACGACAGGTCCTAGACCCCGGCCGCCCCCAGCAGCGTCCCAGCCGCGTAGGTGACTCCCATGGCCAGCGCTCCGCCCGCCACGTTGCGCAGCACGGACTGCGCCGGCCGGGCGCCGCCGAGGCATGCGCTGGTCCAGCCGGTGAGGACGAGGGCGGCCAGTACGCAGAGCACGGTGACCGGGAGCCGCCAGTGGGCGGGCGGCAGGACGATCGCCAGCAGCGGCAGCAGTGCGCCGACGGTGAACGCGAGGAAGCTCGCCCACGCCGCGTGCCAGGGATTGGTCAGCTCGTCGGGGTCGATGCCGAGCTCCACGCGCGCGTGCGCCCTGAGTGCGTCCCGTGCGGTCAGCTGCTCGGCCGCCTCCCTGGCGACCTCGTGGGACATGCCCCGCTCCTGCAGCAGCCCGGTGAGTTCCTCCAGCTCGGCCTCGGGCTGTTCGCGCAGCTCCTCCCGTTCCAGGGCGAGTGCGGCCATCTCGGAGTCCCGCTGGGTGGAGACCGACACGTACTCCCCGGCGGCCATCGACATCGACCCGGCCAGCAGGCCCGCGAGACCGGCGGTGAGCAGGGCCGAGCGGTCGTCCGTCGCGCCGGCCACACCGACGACGAGACCTGCGGTGGACACGATGCCGTCGTTCGCGCCCAGCACGGCCGCGCGCAGCCAGTTCAGCCGCCCACCCAGTGCGCCCTTGTGCGCCTCGCCGCCATGCGTTGGTTCCGTCACACCAGGAGGATCCCACTGCGGGCGTCACCACACCCGTACCGACGCTCCCCGGGCGAACGCCGGGCTCGTCGCGTCCGCCGGTGGTTCGGTCAACGGCTCGGCCAGTTGCCTCCCTGGAGTACGGGACGCTCGCCGACGTCGACCACGCGCGCGTGCACGTCGGCACCCTCGGCGCGCAGGTCCACGGCCGCCTGTCCAGCTGTCAGCTCCACGGTCACGCCTCTCTTTGCCGGGGCCCGGGGGTTGTCCCCCGGGCAGACACAGCATCAGACGCTGCCCGCCGGAGGCGCGTCGAGGATCTGCCGCGGATCGTCGTAACGCTGGTGGATGTACGGCAACAGGGCCTGGGCACTGACCCGTTCGCTGGTCTTCTCACCGCACCAGCACCGGGTCGGCGTCGAAGCCCCAACCGTCCACCGCGGGAAGGAACTTGAAGTAGAGGTCCGGTCTTCCGGCTCGGCTCCGGCAGCGGCAGCGGCCCGCTCACCGCGCCGCGCACCTCGACGAAGGCGATGCCGTGCCGGGCGAGCGAGGCTCCCCGAACACCTCGCGGCCGCCGGTGAGGGCCCGCTCCTGGGTCATCGGCATGACGAGCGGGTACCAGCCGCCGACGCCCGCGTGCGCGGCGGCGACCGCGAACGAGCCCGCGCCGAGCGGGTGTCCGGGCAGGTCGACCCGGCTGATGTTCACCCGGACCAGGGGTCGGCCGGTGGGCTTCAGGGGCGGTGGCAGCACCGCGGCGAGAGCGTCCGGGTCGGGCTCCCGCAGGGCCACCGCCCCGGTGGACCAGATGTCGGCAAGCTTCGCGACCGCTGTGCGCGCGGCGGCCATCTCCGCCTCGGTCCGTGCCCCGTACCGTACGCGCGCCATGGCCGTACCGCCCTTCCGTCGACCGTCACGCGCCGGGCGGGCAGCACGGTCGAACCGGCCGCCGAAAAGGTCCATAGCCGGGGCACAGACTTTCGCGCCATTCGCGGCACTCGAACAGACCGTCAGGGAACGCCACCTGACGGACAGGACTGTCAGTGCCGGGCCGTATCCTCAGGAACCATGCTCGAAGACCGTACGACCGCAGCGTCCTCCCCCACAGCGTGGCCGGCCGCGTATCCGCAGGGATACGCGGTCGTTGACGTGGAGACCACCGGCCTGGCCCGGGACGACCGGATAATCTCCGCGGCCGTCTACCGGCTGGACGCGCGCGGCGAGGTCGAGGACCACTGGTACACGATGGTCAACCCGGAGCGGGACCCGGGACCGGTGTGGATCCACGGTCTGACGAGCGAGGCGCTCGAGGGTGCACCCCTCTTCCAGGACATCGCCGAGGAGTTCTCGACCCGCCTTGAGGGCCGGGTGCTCGTCGCGCACAACGCGGTCTTCGACTGGCAGATGATCGCGCGGGAGTATGCGCGCGCGCAGCGCGAGGCGCCGGTGCGGCAGCGGCTGTGCACCATCGCGCTCTCCAAGGAGCTGGGTCTGCCGCTGCCCAACCACAAGCTGGAGTCGCTGGCCGCCCACTTCGGCGTCGTACAGCAGCGCGCGCACCACGCGCTGGACGACGCGCGGGTGCTGGCGGAGGCGTTCCGGCCGAGCCTCACGGCCGCGGCGGCCGGAGGCGTACGGCTGCCGCTGCACGAGTGCCGGCCGCTGACGGAGTGGGCGGACCGGCCGGCGCCGCACATCGGACAGCAGAGCAGCGGCTACGGCAGTTATCGGCCGAGCAGTTGGCGCCCCTCCCGTAAAAGGCCCGCATGCCCGTATCCCAACCCAGGGCGTTACCAGGACGGCAAACCACTCAAACAGGGCATGCGGATCGCCTTCTCCGGCGACACCTCCGTCGAGCGGGAGCTGCTGGAGGACCGGGCGGTCGAGGCTGGGCTGCATGTCGCGACGAGCCTGTCCCGGCTGACCAGCCTGCTCGTCACCAACGACCCGGACTCGGGTACGTCGAAGGTGGTCAAGGCCCGGCAGTACGGGACCCCGGTGGTGGACGAGGCGGCCTTCGGGCAGTTGCTCAGGGATGTGGAGCCCGCCGACCGATGACCCGTACGGACGGGTGATTGCCACGCGACTCGCCCGCCGCCCGCTCGCCCGCGCGGCGGCGACGGCTCACCCTGTGGCGCATGGCGACCTGTGAAGTATGTGGCAATGACTACGGAATGACCTTCGAGGTGCATGCGCAGGGGGCGGTGCACGTCTTCGACTGCTTCTCCTGTGCGATCCACCGCATGGCACCCGTGTGCGAGCACTGTCGTGTGCAGATCATCGGGCAGGGAGTCGAGGTCGAAGGCCAGTGGTTCTGCGGAGCGCACTGTGCCCGGGAGGAGGGCAAGGTGGGCATCGTGGACAAGATGTAACCCGCCACCCGGCCTCATGCACCCCACGACCGAGTTGTACGGTCGTGGGGTGTACCGCTTCCTGTTGTCCCGGCAGTGGGTGATTCTCACCCTGATCGCCCTCCTCCTGATCCCCACGATGATCAGGCTGGGCATCTGGCAGAAGCACCGCTACGAGATGCGCACCGCCCGCAACGACCTGGTCTCCGCGGCACTGCACGCCAAGCCGGTCCCCGTGGAGCAGCTCACCTCCCCCGGGCACGCGGTCACCAGCGCCGACAAGTACCGCACCGTCACCGCGACGGGCACCTTCGACACCGCCCGCGAGGAAGTCGTCAGGCGCCGCACCAACTCCGACGACGAGGTCGGCTTCCATGTCCTGACCCCGTTCGTCCTGACGGACGGCAAGGTGGTGCTGGTCAACCGCGGCTGGATCCCGGCGAACGGGGCGCAGACCACCTTCCCGAAGATCCCCGCACCGCCCGTCGGCAGGGTCACCATCAAGGGGCGGCTGAAGGCCGACGAGACAACCGCGGCGAGCGGCATCAAGGAGATCAAGGGGCTGCCGGACCGGCAGGTCATGCTGATCAACAGCGAGGAGCAGGCCCGGCGGCTCGGCGCCACGGTCCTCGGCGGTTACATCGAGCAGACGGCACCGGAGGCGAAGGGCAACAGCCCCGAGCAGATCTCCGACCCCGGCAGCGAGGACGCCCCGCTGAACTACGCGTACATGATCCAGTGGTGGCTGTTCGCCGCGGGTGTCCCGGTGGGCTGGTGGGTGCTGGTGCGGCGCGAACGCCGTGACCGGGAGGAAGCGGCCGCCAAGGAGCAGGCGGAGGAAGCGGAACCCGCAGCGGTGTAGCCACGCGCCGGGTCACTCCCCCGGCCCCGCCCCGGATTGCCCCGCGGCCCTTGCGGGAACCCGCAACTGCGTGCACCCCCGTATCGAGGACTACGCCCTCATCGGCGACGAACAGACCGCGGCCCTGGTCGGCCGGGACGGCTCCGTCGACTGGCTGTGCCTGCCCCGCTTCGACTCGCCTGCCTGCTTCGCCAAGCTGCTCGGCGACAAGGAGAACGGCCACTGGCGCATCGCACCCAAGGGTGCCAAGGGCCACTGCATCCGCCGCGCCTACCGCCCCGACACCCTCGTCCTGGACACCGAGTGGGAGACCGACCAGGGCGCGGTGCGCGTCACCGACCTGATGCCCCAGCGCGACCGCGCCCCCGACCTCGTACGCATCGTCGAGGGCCTGCACGGCAAGGTGACCGTCCGCAGCACGCTGCGGCTGCGCTTCGACTACGGCTCGATCGTGCCGTGGATGCGCAAGTCCGACGGCCAGCGGGTGGCGATCGCCGGCCCGGACTCGGTGTGGCTGCGCACCGACCCGCCGGTGCACACCTGGGGCGAGGACTACGGCACGCACTCGGAGTTCACCGTAAAGAAGGGGCAGAAGGTCGCGTTCGTGCTCACCTGGCACCCCTCGCACCACCCGCGTCCGCCCCAGATCGACCCGTACAAGGCGCTGCACTCCAGCGTGAAGGACTGGCAGAAGTGGTCCGCCGCATGCCGCTACGACGGTCCCCACCGCGACGCCGTGCTGCGCTCCCTGATCACTCTCAAGGCCCTCACCTACGCGCCGACCGGCGGCATCGTCGCCGCCCCCACCGCCTCCCTGCCCGAGGAGCTGGGCGGGGTGCGCAACTGGGACTACCGCTACTGCTGGCTGCGCGACTCCACCCTCACCCTCGGCGCGCTCCTGGCCTGCGGCTACCAGGAGGAGGCCGGGGCGTGGCGGGACTGGCTGCTGCGCGCGGTCGCGGGCGAACCGGCCGATCTGCAGATCATGTACGGCCTGGCGGGCGAGCGGAGGCTGCCCGAGTTCGAGCTGGCGTGGCTGTCCGGCTTCGCGGATTCGACGCCCGTACGGATCGGCAACGAGGCCGTGAACCAGCTGCAGCTGGACGTGTACGGCGAAGTGCTGGACTCGCTGTGGCTGGCCCGGAAATCGGGCCTGTCCGTCAAGCCGCACATGTGGGCGATCCAGGCCTCTCTGGTGGACTGGCTGCACGCGCAGTGGCGGCAGCCCGACGAGGGGCTGTGGGAGGTGCGGGGCGGCCGTCGCCACTTCGTCCACTCCAAGATCATGGTGTGGGTGGCCGCCGACCGTGCCGTGCGCACGCTGGAGGAGAACCCGAAGCTGCCCGGCGACCTGGACGGCTGGCGCGCGCTGCGCGACGAGGTGCACCGCGAGGTGTGCGAGAAGGGCTTCGACGCCGAGCGGAACACGTTCACGCAGTCCTACGGCTCCCGCGAACTCGACGCCGCGCTCCTGCTCATCCCGCGCGTCGGATTCCTGCCGCCGGACGACCCGCGGGTGGCCGGCACCATCGACGCGATCCGCGAGGAGCTGGGCCACGGCGGCTTCCTGCGCCGCTACAGCACCGACGAGACGACCGTCGACGGGCTGCCCGGCGACGAGGGCACCTTCCTGGTCTGCTCGTTCTGGCTCGCGGACGCACTGCACATGACGGGCCGCAAGAAAGAGGCACGGGAGCTGTTCGAAAGGCTGGTGGGGCTCACCAACGACGTGGGCCTGCTCTCCGAGGAGTACGACCCCGTCGACGAGCGCCAGCTCGGCAACTTCCCGCAGGCCTTCAGCCACGTCGGCCTGGTGAACACCGCCCTCGCCCTGTTCGGGGGCGACGAGGCAGGATAGGGGCCATGGATCTTGGACTGAAGGACCGGGTGTACGTCGTCACCGGGGCCACACGGGGCCTCGGCAACGCCGCCGCGCGTGAGCTCGTCGCGGACGGCGCGAAGGTGGTCGTGACGGGGCGGGACGAGAAGCGGGTCGCCGACGCGGCGGCCGAACTGGGGCCCGACGCCCATGGGGTGGCCGTCGACAACGCCGATCCGCAGGCCCCGGCGCGGCTGATCGCGGCGGCCCGGGAGAGGTTCGGCGGCTTCGACGGCATCCTCATCAGCGTCGGCGGGCCGGCCCCCGGATTCCTCGCGGACAACACGGACGAGCAGTGGCAGGCGGCGTTCGACTCGGTGTTCCTGGGAGCCGTCCGGCTCGCGCGGGCGGCGGCCGCCGAACTCGACGCGGGCGGTGTCATCGGGTTCGTGCTGTCGGGTTCGGTGCACGAACCGATTCCGGCGCTGACGATTTCGAACGGACTGCGGCCCGGTCTGGCCGGTTTCGCGAAGTCGATCGCGGACGAGCTGGGCCCGCGCGGAATTCGTGTCGTGGGTCTGCTGCCGTCTCGTATCGACACGGACCGCGTGCGCGAGCTGGACGGGCTGTCCGCGGACCCCGAGGCCACCCGGGCCGCCAACGAATCCCGCATTCCGCTGCGGCGTTATGGCACGCCGGAGGAGTTCGGGCGTACGGCTGCCTTCCTGTTGTCTCCGGCGGCTTCTTATTTGACCGGGATCATGGTGCCCGTCGACGGGGGCATGCGGCACGGATTCTGACCGCGGGGTCCCCGGCGCCCAAAATGAGGGGCGGTCAACTCACCCTTTCCGCGCGGTGCTTGACGCCTTTCATCCGCACCTTAGCCGGAAATGCGGCAAGACCCGCGGAATTGCGTGCGTGCATCAGGGCGCGGGTCGTGAGGTCGTGCAGGGCCGTTCCCGGGTCCACGTGCGGTTCCAGGTGGAGTTGCACGCGCGCCTCGGGGGCGGTGCGGCGGCCGGTCAACTGGACATGGACATGCGCCACGCCCTCCAACCCGCCCGCCTCGCTCGCGAGTACGCCTTCCAGGGCCCGGCCCCGCAGCAGCGCGCCCTCGCCGTCGCCGGTGTCCACCAGGACCTCGGCGAGGCGGCGCCGGCGCAGGACCGCGGCCAGCCACCACAGGGCGAGCAGCACCAGGACGGCCAGGACGCCGATGACGGTCGGCCACCACCAGCCGGAGCCCTGCCAGCGGGTGCGTTCGGCGTCGCTGAGCAGGACGTCGTGCCGGCCGTGGTGGATCCACCAGGACGGTGGCGGAGCGCCGAGTCCGACGGCCAGGACCGAGCCGCCCAGCAGGAGCAGGGCGAGCCCGACGATCCCGATCAGTACCCGGTTGACGATCCTGAGCATCGTCCTCACCCCTTCCGTCCGGGACGCCGTACGTGCACGGACAGCGCGGGCGGGTGGGTGAGCCCCAGCCCGCTGATCGCGTCGTCGAGCGTGGCGTTCAGGTCGGCGCGTACGTCGCCCAGTTCGCGGAAGTGCGAGAGGGCGTACACATCGGCGCGGGTGCGGCGCATCCGGACCCGAACCGACTGGACGCCGGCGACCTCCATGGCCCGGTCGCGCAGCACGAAGGCGGCCGCCTCGCGGTGCAGTCCGGCGCGGACGTCGACGTGGGTGCGCCGCATCGGCAGGATCCCGCGCAGGCCGGGCGTGAGCGCCAGTACGAGCATCCAGAGGCCGAGGGCGGCGGCGACCCCGGCGCCGACGAGCACCCAGGTGTCGTCGAGGTGGCGCTCGGCGAGCTGACGGGCGAGTTCGCGGCGCCAGGCCATCGCGGGCCGGTGCGCCCGTACGGCCGCGATGTCGTACAGGAGCAGGCCCGCGACCGACAGGACAAGCAGCGCCACGATGGCCGCGGGGAGGCGGCGCGCCGACCAGAAGCGACCCTGATCGCCGTCGTGGCCGGAGGGCGCAGGCCCGTAGGCCGGTTCGTCGGCGGGTGCCTTCTCGATGACCGGCAGTCGTTGTGTGGTGCCCTCGGAGCCCTGGAGCTCGCTCATCGCGTCCTCCCCTGTGCCACGCCGTGTGCCGGGGTCAGATGCAGCCGCTCCACGTGGACGGCGACCTCCGGCACCTCCATGCCCACCAACGCGCCTACCCGCGAAGCGACATGTCGACGCACATCCGCGCAGCGGGCGCCGATGTCGCAGGGATAGTCGAGTTCGATGTGCACGCGGACGTGGGCGGCTTCATGGTGGACGACGACGGTGGCGTACGGGGGTGAGCTGTCCCCGGACTGGTCGCTGAGCGTCTCCCTGGCCGCCTGGCCGGCGATCTTGGCGACCACCCGGTCGGCGATCCTGGTGGCCCCGCGCTCGCCGAGCGCGACGGTGGCCGTCGGTCTGCGCGGCTCACCGACACCGTCGCTCACCCTGCTCACCGCCGACGGTCGTCAGGCGGACGGAAGAACTCGCCGATCTCCAGATCCCCCTCCAGGAACCGGCCGACGACGAACCCGATGGCGCCCAGGGCGGCCACCAGCAGGAAGGCGCCGAAGCCGCCGAAGTACCCGGCGAAGCCCAGCGCCATTCCGGCGATCATGCCGACCACGGCCCTGCTCATCGTGCGCTCCCCTCAGTGCTGCGGTTGTCCGGTCGCCGGCCGGTCACTGGATCCGGGGCTCCGGCTCCTCGTCCTCTTCCTCCGGCAGCTTCACATCGCTCACCGCGATGTTGACCTCGACGACCTCGAGGCCCGCCATCCGCTCCACCGCGGCGATGACGTTCTCCCGCACGGCGCGGGCGACGTCGGAGATGGAGACCCCGTAGTCGACGACGATCTCCAGGTCCAGTGCCGTCTGCACCTCGCCGACCTCGGCCTTCACACCCCGCGTCACGGACTTCGAGCCGCCCGGCACCCGGTCGCGCACGGCCCCGAAGGTGCGGCTGAGCCCGCTGCCGAGGGCATGCACGCCCACCACGTCCCGCGCGGCCAGTCCGGCGATCTTCTCCACGACCCCGTCCGCGATGGTCGTCCGCCCCCGGGTGGCGGGGTCTCCTCCGCCGCGCCGCGTCGGCTGCACTTTGCGCACCGTCGGGGGGTCCGTCGCCTCGCTCGTTCCTTGGGGGTTCCTCGTCCGGCCCTGCTCCGTCATGTCGGTCATCGCCGCACGTCCCTTTCGGTTCGTCGTCCTACGACCACGGTAAGTGGGGTTCCGCCGCCGCGCGCCGGGGATGCGGCAGGCTGAAGGAATGACGACGGAACCGTGGGCTGAGAAAAGAGGGTGGCGCGAAGCGCCTTCGAACAGGGCGGTGGTGGGAGACGGGTGGGCGGTACGGCACCAGTTGGGCCTCGGCAGACTCCTGCCGCTGGGCGGGCCGCACGACGGCTCGTGGATCTCGCATGCGGCGGCCGAGTCGGTGCTCCGACGCGCGGTCGGGGAACTGCACGGGGTACGGCTGGACGCGCTCCGCATCGCACTCGCCGCCCCGGACACCGCTCACGACCCCGCCGTACCACCACCGCCGAGCGCCCTGCCGCCCGGACCGCTGCGCGTGACCGCGGACTTCGCGGCGACGGCGTCCGAGCCCCTGCCGACGAGGGCGGCCCTCGTACGTACGACGCTGGCAGCCGCGGCAACGGAACTGCTCGGCCTGGCGCTGGCCGAGGTGGACCTGCGGGTCACGGCCCTGCTGGACGAGGAACCGGAGGCCGCCCCCGTACCCGCGCCGGAGCCGCCACGCGCCGCCGAGCCCGACGACCAGGACGAACTGCGCGCGGCGACCGCCGCGCTGATGGTCCCGGGCGTCACCCACCTGACGGGCGGCCTGGGCCGAGCGGCGGTACACATCACGGCCCTCCAGGAGGAAGGCAGCCTCCCGCACCGCCACGCCCGCGTGGAGTTCGCGGTGAGCGCGAACCACCGGGCGTCGGACGTGGCCCTCGCGGTCCGTGCGGCGGTCGCAGAGTCGCTAACGGATCACCCCACGGTGGCGGTGCTGGTAACCGCGGTCAGCTGAAGCCCCCATAGGGGCGCGGGGCTGTGACATCAGCGGCTCCGCCGCGGGGCGCGACCAGCCACAACGAACCCGCAGCCAAACACGCACCACCGCCGGAGGCTCACTCGCCGAGACCGGCAAGATCCCGCAACCGCCGCGCCTGCGCAGCCCGCTCAGCGGCACGCTGCTCATCGTAGGAACGACCCTGCGCACCCCGAATCAGCGCCTTGGTCTCGATCACGGCGTCCCGCGGCGCAGCCAGAATCGCCGACGCCAGATCCCGCACCGCCCCGTCGAGCTGATCGCCCGGCACCGCGAGGTTGGCGAGACCCGTGCTGACGGCCTCCTCGGCCAGAACGGCACGCCCGGTCGCACAGATCTCCAGCGCGCGGGCATAACCGACCAGCCCCACCAGCGGATGCGTTCCCGTCAGGTCCGGCACCAGCCCGAGGCTGGTCTCGCGCATGGCGAACTGCACGTCGTCGGCGACGACGCGCAGGTCACAGGCGAGCGCGAGCTGGAAGCCCGCACCGATGGCGTGGCCCTGGACGGCGGCGATCGACACGAGGTCGCTCCGCCGCCACCAGGTGAAACCGGCCTGGAACTCCGCGATGCTCGCGTCGAGTTCACCGTCGCTGCTGCGCGCAAGGTCGATGAACGTCGGCTCGCCCTCGATTCCCTCGGGCGTGAACATCTGCCGGTCGAGCCCGGCCGAGAAGGACTGCCCCTCGGCGCGCAGCACGACGACGCGGACGGAGCCCGGCAGGACCCGCCCGGCCTCGGCGAGCGCACGCCACATCGCGGGGCTCTGCGCGTTGCGCTTGGCAGGGTTGGTCAGCGTCACCGTGGCGATCGCGTCGTCGACGGTGAGCCGTACGCCGTCCTTGTCGAGTACCGGACCGAGGTCCTGGGCGGGCGAAGCCATGGAGTGCCTCCGATGAGTGCGGTCAGCAGAGCAAGCTAAAGCGCAAAGCTAAGTGACTGCACAGTAACCACCCGGCCGATCTGCCGACCGACCGGGTGGCCACCATCGAAGCCGATGGGCCGCCCGGGATCAGGACGAGGCGGCCTTCTTGCCCCGCGTCGCCCCGCCACGCCCACGGAGCGTGACGCCCGACTCACTGAGCATCCGGTGCACGAAGCCATACGAGCGGCCGGTTTCCTCGGCCAGCGCCCGAATGCTCGCACCGGAGTCGTACTTTTTCTTCAGGTCTGCCGCGAGCTTGTCGCGCGCGGCGCCGGTTACCCGGCTGCCCTTCTTCAGAGTCTCGGCCACCCGTGCCTCCTCATGGGAAGTGCGCTCTGGTCCTCTCATGATCACCCCTCCGGGCTTTCATGGCCACCCATTCGGCAAGGTCCGTGAGACAGGGTTTTGACGACAGGAGCGCACCCCCACAAGCGGAATCTGTAATTCCCCCCCGGCCGCGTTCGTACCGCCGAACGGGTTCTCTTGTGAAGGGCCAGGTCAGAGACGTGCGAGGGCCGAGCCCTTGTCGATAAAGGGCTCGGCCGCGAAATGGATGTAGGACACACCTCGGTACGAGGAGATCTCACACAGATGATGGATCACGGATCGGCCGAATGATCCATACGCCGTGGATCACGCCTTCGATCAAGCCCCGCTGACGATCCAGCGCGCTCAGGCGAGGGCGACCAGGTCCGCGTAGTCGGCGCCCCACAGGTCCTCGACGCCGTCCGGCAGCAGGATGATCCGCTCGGGCTGCAGCGCCTCGACTGCGCCCTCGTCGTGGGTGACCAGGACGACCGCACCCTTGTAGGTGCGCAGGGCGCCGAGGATCTCCTCGCGGCTGGCGGGGTCGAGGTTGTTGGTCGGCTCGTCAAGGAGCAGGACGTTCGCGGAGGAGACGACCAGGGTCGCAAGCGCCAGGCGGGTCTTCTCGCCGCCGGACAGCACACCGGCCGGCTTGTCGACGTCGTCGCCGGAGAACAGGAACGAGCCGAGCACCTTGCGGACCTCGACGAGGTCCAGGTCGGGGGCGGAGGAACGCATGTTCTCCAGGACCGAGCGCTCCGGGTCGAGGGTCTCGTGCTCCTGTGCGTAGTAGCCGAGCTTGAGGCCGTGGCCCTCGACGACCTCGCCGGTGTCGGGTTTCTCGACGCCGCCGAGGAGGCGGAGGAGGGTCGTCTTGCCGGCGCCGTTGAGGCCGAGGATGACGACGCGGGAGCCCTTGTCGATGGCCAGGTCGACGTCGGTGAAGATCTCCAGCGAGCCGTACGACTTGGACAGTCCCTCGGCGGTGAGCGGCGTCTTGCCGCACGGCGCGGGCTCGGGGAAGCGCAGCTTGGCGACCTTGTCGCTCTGGCGCACCGCCTCCAGGCCGGAGAGCAGCTTGTCCGCGCGCCGGGCCATGTTCTGCGCGGCCACCGTCTTGGTGGCCTTGGCGCGCATCTTGTCGGCCTGCGAATGCAGGGCGGCGGCCTTCTTCTCGGCGTTGGCCCGCTCGCGCTTGCGGCGCTTCTCATCGGCCTCGCGCTGCTGCTGGTAGAGCTTCCAGCCCATGTTGTAGATGTCGATCTGGGCGCGGTTGGCGTCCAGGTAGAACACCTTGTTGACGACCGTCTCGACCAGGTCGACGTCGTGGGAGATCACGATGAAGCCGCCGCGGTAGGTCTTCAGGTAGTCGCGCAGCCAGACGATCGAATCCGCGTCGAGGTGGTTCGTCGGCTCGTCCAGCAGCAGGGTGTCCGCGTCGGAGAACAGGATGCGGGCCAGTTCGATACGGCGGCGCTGACCGCCGGAGAGCGTGTGCAGCGGCTGGCCGAGCACCCGGTCGGGCAGGTTGAGCGCGGCGGCGATGGTGGCGGCCTCGGCCTCGGCGGCGTACCCGCCCTTGGTGAGGAACTCCGTCTCCTGGCGCTCGTACTGCTTCAGTGCCTTCTCGCGGGTCGCGCCCTGTCCGTTCGCGATGCGCTGCTCGTTGTCGCGCATCTTGCGGATCAGTACGTCGAGGCCGCGCGCCGAGAGGATGCGGTCGCGGGCGAGGATGTCGAGGTCGCCGGTGCGGGGGTCCTGCGGGAGGTAGCCGACCTCTCCGGAGCGGGTGACCGTGCCGCCTGCCGGGATGCCCTCGCCGGCCAGGACCTTGGTGAGGGTGGTCTTGCCGGCGCCGTTGCGGCCGACCAGGCCGATGCGGTCGCCCTTGGCGATACGGAAGGAGGCGGACTCGATGAGGACGCGGGCACCGGCGCGCAGCTCGATACCGGAGGCGGAGATCACGGACAGGCTCCAGGGCAGAAAGGGTTGACGGGTGGGCGGCTGAGGCGTTCCCGCCGTCTAATGCGCGAGGAGAATGGCCATGGGCCAAGTCT
Source organism: Streptomyces sp. NPDC051172 (assembly GCF_040682555.1). NCBI lineage: Bacteria > Bacillati > Actinomycetota > Actinomycetes > Kitasatosporales > Streptomycetaceae > Streptomyces > Streptomyces sp. NPDC051172. The sequence goes on along the minus strand of NZ_JBFBBE010000030.1, from coordinate 76,592 downwards.
AACGGGGCCGTGCAAGCACTTTTTCTGTGTTCGGGTGTTCGGGCCGCCTGCCGGGGACGTCGTTGCCGAGGGGTGTGCGGTGCGGGGTGATGCGGCCCAGGTCGTCGACGGCGATGAGCTGGGACGTCCACGCCGCCGCCGGGCAGGGCTGGGCGACGATCAGCGCTCCGGCGTGACGTACGGCACGCCCGGGCGGGAAGACGCACCCTTCGTGCGCCGGCACCACCCAGCGCAGGTCGCCGTCGGCGAGGCGGTAGGCGGCGATGCGGGGCGGGGTGACGACGGCGAGGATCCCGCGGCCGAGGAGGCACAGCACTCCGGTGCCGCCCTGGGCGGGCAGCCAGTCGTCGGCCGCGGGCAGGGCCCGGTGCCGGCGGACGGAGGTGCCGTCGTGCGCGGTGACCAGGCCGTCGTCCCAGAGCGTGACGGCCTCGCCGCGCGCGGGGCGCACGGCGAGTGGCTGGCGGCCCTCACGCGCGTAGTACGCGTGGGTGGCGAAGCGGTCGCCGTAGGGGGCGGGGCGGGTCGCGTGGAGGGCGGCCAGGACGGGCACGGCCATGAGCAGGGCCAGGACGGTGGGCAGGCGGCGGCGTGGGCCCGGGCGTGCCGTGCGGCCCCGGGGCGGCGGGGTTCGGCTCCGTCACCTCGACCGGCCGAACGACCACTTTGCCCCCTTCGGCACCCAATGCCCCGGATCCGGCGCGGAGCGTAGTCGCGTGCGCGGGGGATACGGCGGTGGGCGAGCGGGGGTGTCACCCGTTCGGCCCTGCGCCTGGCGCCCGGCGATGTGCCGTCGTGCGACTGCGGCGCCGTCGTGACTGGTCGCGCGCAGCGGCGGAGCCGCTGATGTCACAGCCCCGCGCCCCTGAAGGGCGCTCAGCTTCCGCCGGTGTGCACCTGGAACGCGGCGCGGCGCACCGCCTTCGCCAGGGCCGGGTCCGGGTGGGCCGCCGCGAGGGCGACGAGGACCTGGACGGTGCGGGGGTGGCCTACGGCCCGTACCTCTTCCAGGAGCAGGGGGACCGTCGGCTGCACGGCCGACTCCAGGTGGCGTACGAGCATCGGGGCCTCGCCGTGGTCGGCGACCGCGGCGGCGGTGTCGACCCACAGCCAGGTGGCCTCCTCGCGGGTGAGGACCTCGTGGGCGTCCTCGGGGTCGACGCCGTCGTGCTCGGCCAGCCACAGCAGGGCGTACGGCCGCAGGGTCGGCTCGTCGGCGACGGCGCTGACGTCCGGCTCGGCGGGGGCGCCGACCACGCGCAGCGCCTCGAAGGCGAGACCGCGCAGCAGGGCGTCGTCGCCGCGGGCGGCGGCGATGAGTTCGGTGACGGCGCTGCCGACGGGGCGGGCGGCGAGCCAGGCGCGGTATTCGGCGCGGGCGGCGTTGGGGCGCAGCTGGGCGCAGCCGCGGAGCATCTCGTCGGCGGCGACCTCGATGTTCCCGGCGGGGCTCTGCGCGGCGACGCAGATCTGCTCCAGCTTGACCCAGACGGCCCAGCTGCCGAGCGGGGTGAGGGTGGCCTGTCCGCCGCCGTAGGTGAGGGCGCCGACGGAGGCGAGGGCGTGCAGGGCCCAGTCGAGCAGGGGCGCGAGCGGGGCGTCGAGGGCCGGCGGCTGCTCGGCGGGCTCGGGCTGGGGGCCGTAGGGAATCTCGCAGCGCTCGGTGCGCAGTTCGGTGACCCGCTGCTCCAGGAGGTCGAGGAGCTGGTCGACCGGGACGGGCCCGGCGGACAGCTGGAGGAAGGAGAGCACCTGGGGCATGGCCGAGACGACCTCGGCGACGGCGGCGGGCTCGTGGTCCGCGGGCTCGCCGTGGGCGAGGGACCAGGCGTCGAAGAGGGCGACCCAGCCCCGCAGGACGGCGCTGTCGTCGCGGTTCCAGGCGCGCAGCCGCCAGCCGGGGCGGGCGCTGTCGCCGTGCACCTCGACGAGGCCGGCGAGGCGGGCGGTGTCCCAGTCGGCGCGGACCTGAGCCACGGTCAACCCGAGGTCCCGGGCGGCCCGTTCGGCGGTCGCGTCGGCGAGGGTGGCCTTGCCGTCGGCGGTCGCGCCGTCGCTGCCCGGGCCGAGCGCGGCGTCGGCCCAGCGGGCGACGCGGGCCGCCGCGGCCAGCTGGGAGCGAGCCATTCTGGCCAGCTCCGCGGGTGCCGGGGTGCCCTCAGGGGGGCGGGGTGCGGCGCGGCGCGGGCGGCGCTGGTTCACGGCTCTGGGGGCGGCGGACAGGGATCGCGGGCCGACGAGTCGAAGCCTGGAGTCGCGCGGGATACGGGACGTCACGGGTGCAGTCTTCCGGTTGACGGTCCGAAAACCCAAACGGAATGTCACGGCGGGCGACGGGACTGGCCAACGCACGGGGTCCGGCGGGCGGCTCGGGGACGGGAACAGGCCAGTGGTACGGCCTTAAACGGAATGGTGCCGACTGTTCAGCTCCGCTCGGGCCCGGCACCGCGGGAGGGATCACATGAGGGGGGTGAGGAAGCGGCGCAACGCTTCTTCGTAGGCCTCCGGGTCGGCGTTCCACATCGCTGAGTGCGGGGCGTTCGGGACCGTGCGCAGAGCGATCAGGTTGGGACGGGCGTGGGCGAGCCGGCGGGAGTACTCCCAGGGGGCCAGGGTGTCGTCCGGGCCGTGGAATATCAGCGTCGGGACGGTGAGCTGCTCGGCCTCGGCGGTGCGCTCGCGTTCCATGCCGGTACGTCCCTGGGCGGCCCTGACGGCGAGCGGCAGGAGTGCGCCCGGTGTGCGGCGGGCGGCGGCGAGGGCGCGCAGCGTCGTGGCCCAGCTGAGCACCGGGGAGTCCAGGACCAGTCCGGAGATGCTGTCGCGCAGCCCGGAGTGGGCGGCGGCGCGCAGCGCCATGGTGGCGCCGGTCGACCAGCCGTGCAGGACGACCTGTTTGGCGCCGTGGCTGACGGCGTGCCGGATCGCCGCGTCCACGTCGCGCCACTCCGTCTCGCCGAGGTGGCCCAGGCCGTCCGGGGAGCGGGGTGCGCCGGGGTCGCCGCGGTAGGCGAGGGCGAGCACCGGGAAGCGCTGGCGGTGCAGGAACTCCATGATGTTCATGGGGAGTTCACGGGTGGCTCCCAGCCCGTGCACGGCGATCACCCAGGTCTGCCGCACGCCGGGCACGAACCAGGCGGGCAGGGAGCCGAGTTCGCCGGGGATGGCGACGTCGGTGTGGGGCAGTCCGAGTGCGCTGCCCGGGTCGCCGGTGTGCAGGTTCGGGGTCAGCCGCACCTTGTCGCCGGGCTCCAGGGTGCCGTGGGTGACCCGTTCCAGGCGGCGGACGACGGTGTCGGCGGAGTGCGTTGCCGTGGCGAGGACGGGGCCGACGACCGCGTGGGTGCCGTCGCCGGCGAGGCCGTAGGTGCCGGGGCGCATGGCCGCCAGGTCGCGGGTGAGCGCGATCTGGCCGGCGGCCGTGGCGTGCACGGTGAGCCGGGGTTCGGTGGGCAGGGGCCGGCCCGGCGGCGCCTTGAGCGCCGCGTCGCTCGCGAACCGGCCGGCGGCCACGCTTGCCGCGCCGGCCGCCAGGGCTACGGTGACGGCTGCAGCCGTCGCTTTGACTGTGCGCACCCGTCCAGTGTCCTGGCGGACCCGGCCACCGGCCAGCGGGAGGACGGGACGGGATGAGGGGGAAGACCGCGGCGGGGTGTGCCCGCTCGGACCGAGCGCGGTTTCCCGGGCTTCACTTCCGTTGCCCGTAGCCCCGCAGCTTTTCCCCCGCCTCCGCCACCTGCTCGCGGGACAGCAGCGTCGGGGACATGCCCGGCACCGAGGACGCCGTCAGCCACAGCCGGCACATCCATTCCAGTTGGGCCGTGCGGTCGTAGGCCTGGTCGAGGGTGGTGCCGTAGGCCATCGTGCCGTGGTTCTGCAGGAGGCAGGCGGTGCGGTCGGCGAGGGCCTGGAGCATGTTCTCGGCCAACTCGTCGCTGCCGTATGTCGCATAGAGGGCAACCCGGACAGGTCCGCCGAGGGCGCCTGCCATGTAGTGGATCGCCGGGAGCTCGGGGACGAGCGTCGAGACGGCCGTCGCGTGCACGGCGTGGGTGTGGACGACGGCGCGGGCGTCGGTGGTGCGGTGGATCGCAAGGTGCATGGGGAGTTCGCTCGTCGGGACGAGCCTGCCGAGCACCTGGTGGCCGTCGAGGTCGACGCCGGTCACGTCCTCGGGCGTGAGCCGGTCGTAGGGCACGCCCGAGGGTGTGACCAGCACGGTGTCCCCGACGCGCACCGAGACATTGCCGGAGGTGCCGACGACGAGGCCGTCGGCGACGGTGCGGCGGGCGGTCGCGACGAGCGCTTGCCAGGCGTGCGCCGCCTCGGCACTCACGCCTCTCCCCCACCGCTCCGGCACGTCCTGCACACCTTCCCGCGCATCCCGTTCGCCTCGCTGGTCCCGCCGCTGCTCAGCCATGCCGCGATCCTGCCAGGCACACCTCCGCCGCGCCGTCGGGCGGGGGCACTTTAGGGCGGAAGCCACGCCTCCGAAAGGCCGCTTACAGGGTCATATCAGCCTCTCTCCATGCTTGGCCTGAGATCATCGGGCATTCGACGACCTTCCAGTAATCTCCCGTTGTTTTGTCGTGCACGTCGCCATTCCGGGGGGAAATATGGCTCGTGATCACAAACCGCCGCGCCGCCGCACCCGCGTCCTCGCGGTCTCCGCGGCGGCCCTCACCGTCACCGGGGCGGCCCTCGCCGGGCTTCCGGCCTCGGCGGCGAGTCTGCCGCAGGGCCACGACGTCTCTTCGCACCAGAAGAACGTCGACTGGTCGAGCGCGAAGGCGAAGGGCGCCAGGTTCGTCTACGTCAAGGCGACCGAGTCCACGAACTACCTCAACCCGTACTTCAGCCAGCAGTACAACGGCGCCCGCAGCGCCGGCATCATCCGCGGGGCCTACCACTTCGCACTGCCGGACAAGTCGTCGGGCAGCACACAGGCCGCGTACTTCGTGAACCACGGCGGCGGGTGGAGGTCGGACGGCTGGACGCTGCCGCCCGCGCTCGACATCGAATACAACCCGTACAGCGCCAAGCACAGGTGTTACGGACTGAGCAAGGTGCGCATGGTCAGCTGGATCAAGTCGTTCAGCGACGAGGTGAAGCGGCTCACCGGCCGCCACCCGGTGATCTACACGACCACCCACTGGTGGAACACCTGCACCGGCGGAAGCGGCGCGTTCGCCTCCGACCACGCGCTGTGGATAGCCCGTCACGAGTCCGGGGCCACGGGTTCCCTGCCGACCGGCTGGTCGTTCTGGACCTTCTGGCAGTACGGCAACAGCGGCAGCCTGCCGGGTGACCAGAATCTCTTCAACGGGTCGCAGACCCAGCTGAGGGAGTTCGCCCGGGGCTACTGACCAAGGGGCGCCGAGGAGCCGGGGGTCGCCGGGACAGGACAGTGCGGCGACCCCCTCATCCGGACATTGTGCGGCCGTCCCCAGTTCATCTTCCGTTCACCCAGGTTGCCTACGGTCAACCGACCGTTGACTTCGAACGATTGCCTGGGTAAATGGAAAACTTCTCGCTGATCCTCGCGATTGTGGTAGTAACCGCACTCGCGTTTGATTTCACGAACGGTTTCCACGACACCGCCAACGCGATGGCCACCACCATCTCGACCGGCGCGCTCAAGCCCAAGGTCGCGGTGGCCATGTCCGCCGTGCTGAACCTTGCGGGTGCCTTCCTCTCCGTGGAGGTCGCCAACACGATCTCCAAGGGGCTCGTCGACGAGACCGGCATACGTCCCGAGGTCATCTTCGCGGCGCTGGTCGGCGCGATCCTCTGGAACCTGCTGACCTGGCTCGTGGGGCTTCCCTCCAGTTCCTCGCACGCCCTGATGGGCGGCCTGATCGGCGCCACCATCGCCTCGGCCGGCATGGGCGCGGTGCACGGCGACGTGCTCGTCACCAAGGTGCTCATCCCTGCGCTCGCCGCCCCTATCGTCGCGGGCCTGGCAGCACTGCTCGCGACCCGGCTGTCGTATTCCCTGGGCACTCTCGGCAAGCAGGCCGACGGCAAGGCCGCCGAGAAGGGCTACCGCGTCGGCCAGATCGCCTCCGCGGGCCTGGTCTCGCTGGCCCACGGCACCAACGACGCACAGAAGACGATGGGCATCATCACCCTCGCCCTGGTCGCCGGCGGCGCCGTCGCTCCCAACTCCGACCCGCCCACCTGGGTCATCCTCTCCGCGGGCCTCGCCATCGCGCTCGGCACCTGGCTCGGCGGCTGGCGCATCATCCGCACCATGGGCAAGGGTCTGACCGAGCTGCAGCCGCAGCAGGGCTTCGCCGCCCAGACCAGTGCGGCCACGGTCATCCTGGCCTCCTCGCACCTCGGCTTCTCCCTCTCCACCACCCACTCGGTCTCCGGTTCGGTGATGGGCGCGGGCCTCGGCCGCAAGGGCGGCGTGGTCCGCTGGTCGACGGCGACCCGGATGCTCGTGGCCTGGTGCCTGACGCTGCCGGCCGCGGCACTGGTCGGTGCGGGCGCTGAATCCGTGACGGATCTCGGTGACTGGGGCACCGCCGTCGTCGCCGTCTTCCTGGTCGTCGCCAGTGCGGCCATCTGGAAGATCTCCCGCCGCGAGGTCATCGACGCGTCGAACGTCAACGAGAGCGAGGAACCGCCCGGCGTGGTGACCACGGCGATCGCCGCCGTGACCCCGCCCCCGGCGGGCACGGTGACCGAGGACCTGACGGCCACGATCCCCGCCCCGGCCCCCGCGACCGCCGTCCCCGACCCGGCGACCCCGCCGGCCGCGGCCGTCTGAGCCCGCCCACCCGGTACGAAGGAAGAGAAGCAGCATGAAGATCGACTGGGCAGCCCTGGGCTCCGTCTTCGGCGTCAGCCTCGCGGTCACGGTGGGCCTCGTGGCCCTGTTCACCCTCGGCATCATGGGCCTGTCGCGCCGCGAGCGGGCCGTGGCACAGGGCAACTCGGCGTCCCTGGCGGTGGCCGGCGCATACGTGGCCTTCGCGGGCTGCGCGGCGGCGGTGGCGTACGGAATCCATCTGGTGGTCACCAAGGCCTGAGGCCGCGGCCGCACCGCCTTTCCCCACTGTCCCGCGGGGGGGGGTAACAAACGTTAGGGGGTGCGAGGCCCCCCGGGTTGGGCTGGCCGGGGTGGAACGCCGGGGGGGGGGGGGCGACCACCACCCCCA
>NZ_JBFBBE010000030.1:15355-69413 GCF_040682555.1 Streptomyces sp. NPDC051172 | reverse complement strand
GTCGTCACGATCCGGCCGTTGTGGCCCTGTTTGGCGAAGAAACGGCGGGCCAGGCCCCCCACCAGTTCCAGGCGCTCGGGCGCCGGGTGTGGGCCTCAGCACACTCCCCCGTCGCAGGTCAACGGCAAGTTGACTGCCGTTCGGGGGCGTGGTGGACTGCCGAAGCCATATACGGCGGCGCGAGAGGAAGCCGGTGCGAGTCCGGCGCGGTCCCGCCACTGTCACCGGGGTAGTAAGCCCCGGGAGCCAGGAACTCTCACCGCCGGTCTCGTCGAACCAGGGCGTGGACACCCTGAGTGAGGACATGTCGCCATGCCAGCCTGCCGTTTGAGGTACCGGACCACGTCCCTGCCCGACACCGCGGCCGGCTGAGCCGATGCGTGCCGATCGCGTCTTCGCGTACGGCGCCGCCGCCGGCCTCCTCGGTGACCATCTGCTCGGCGATCCGCGCCGTGGGCATCCGGTCGCCGCGTTCGGGCGGGCCGCGGGCGCCGTGGAGCGGGTGTTGTGGCGCAACCATCGCGGGTGGGGCGCGCTGCACACCGCCGTGTGCGCCGGGAGCGCCATCGCGCTCGGTGTCGTCGCGCAGCGGGCCGTACGTCCGTCCCGTACCGCCTCCCTCGCACTGACCGCGGCCGCCACCTGGGCCGTCGTCGGGGGGACTTCACTCGCGCGCGAGGCCCGTGGCATCGGGCGTGCGCTAGGGGCCGGGGACGTCGAGGCCGCCCGGGCCAGGCTGCCGCATCTGTGCGGGCGGGATCCGCAGGCACTGGACGCCGACGGGATCGCGCGGGCCGTGGTGGAGTCCGTCGCCGAGAACACGTCCGACGCCGTCGTGGGGGCGCTGGTGTGGGGCGCCGTGGGCGGGGTGCCGGGGCTGCTCGGGTTCCGGGCCGTCAACACGCTCGACGCCATGGTGGGGCACAAGTCGGCCAAGTACCGGCGGTACGGGTGGGCTTCGGCGCGGCTGGACGATGTGGCGGGGTGGCCGGGGGCCCGGCTGACCGCCGTGCTTGCAGCCGTCGCGGGGGGTGACCGTCGCGGGGCGGTGCGGGCCTGGCGTTCTGACGCCGGTAAGCATCCGAGCCCCAACGCCGGGCCCGTGGAGGCGTCCTTCGCGGGGGCGCTGGGGGTGCGGCTCGGGGGGACCTTGTCCTACGGGGGGCGGGTCGAGCATCGGCCTGTGCTGAACGAGGAGGGGCGAGCCGTGGAAGTCGGCGACATCGAGCGTGCCGTGCGGTTGTCGCGGCGGGTGGGGTGGCTGGCGTTGGGGGTGAGTGCGGCTGGGGCGGTGCTGCGAGGCCGGGTCGCACGGCGCCCGGCGGTGGGGGCTGTGCCGGCGGAACGACTGCCCACAGCGGTCGGCACAGGGTCGGGGTGGGTGTCATGAGCGGCGGGGGTCTTCTCGTTGCCGGTACGACCTCCGATGCCGGGAAGAGTGTCGTCACCGCCGGGATCTGTCGGTGGCTGGTGCGGCAGGGAGTGAAAGTCGCGCCGTTCAAGGCGCAGAACATGTCCCTCAACTCGTTCGTGACGCGGGAGGGGGCCGAGATCGGGCGGGCTCAGGCCATGCAGGCGCAGGCCTGCCGCATCGAGCCGACCGCGCTGATGAACCCCGTGCTGCTCAAGCCCGGTGGCGAGCAGAGCAGTCAGGTCGTGCTGATGGGCAAGCCCGTCGGCGAGCTGAGTGCGCGCGGGTATCACGGTGGGCGGCAGCAGCAGCTTCTGGGGACGGTGCTCGACTGTCTCGCCGAGTTGCGGGGCACGTATGACGCCGTGATCTGTGAGGGTGCGGGTTCTCCCGCCGAGATCAACCTGCGCCGGACCGACATCGTGAACATGGGGATCGCCCGCAACGCACGGCTTCCCGTGCTCGTGGTCGGTGACATCGACCGCGGCGGGGTCTTCGCCTCCTTCTTCGGCACCGTCGCCCTGCTCTCGCCCGAGGACCAGGAGCTGGTCGCCGGGTTCCTCGTCAACAAGTTCCGGGGGGACGTGAGCCTCCTGGAGCCCGGGCTCGACATGCTGCACGGACTCACCGGACGGCACACCTACGGCGTCCTGCCCTTCCAGCACGGCCTCGGCATCGACGAGGAGGACGGGATGGGGGTCCCCCCGCGCGAGCGAAGCCGAGCGTGGGGGAGGGTCTCTCTTCGCGGGACGGTCCGGGAGTCGAGCGTCGCGCCGCCCGTCGGCGAGGACGTGCTGCGGGTCGCCGTGTGCGCGATCCCGCTGATGTCCAACTTCACCGACGTGGACGCCCTGGCCGCCGAACCGGGCGTCGTGGTGCGGTTCGTGGACCGGCCCGAGGAACTCGCCGACGCCGACCTCGTCGTCGTTCCGGGCACCCGGGGAACCGTGAAGGCCCTGGAGTGGCTGCGCGAGCGGGGACTTGCGGACGCCCTGGTCCGCAGGGCCGCCGAACAGCGGCCCGTCCTCGGCATCTGCGGTGGCTTCCAGGTGCTCGGCGAGCACATCGAGGACGAGGTCGAGAGCCGGCGCGGGCATGTGGAAGCGCTCGGAGTGCTGCCCGTGCGGGTGCGGTTCGCCCGCGAGAAGACCCTCACCCGGCCCGTGGGGGAAGCCCTCGGCGAGCACGTCGAGGGGTACGAGATCCATCACGGGGTCGCCGACATAGGCGGAGGGGAAGCCTTCCTGGACGGCATCCGGGTCGGACAGACCTGGGGGACCCACTGGCACGGTTCGCTGGAGTCGGACGGGTTCCGGCGGGCTTTTCTGCGCGAGGTGGCGGCCGCCGCGGGCCGTCGTTTCGTACCGGCGCCGGACACCTCGTTCGCCGCGCTGCGCGAGGAGCAGCTCGACCGGCTCGGCGACCTGATCGAACAACACGCGGACACGGACGCGCTGTGGCGGCTCATCGAGTCGGGCGCGCCGCAAGGACTGCCTTTCATTCCACCGGGAGCGCCCGCATGAGCACAGTGTTGTTGTTGTCGACCGCCGACACGGATCTGTTGGCCGCTCGGGCCGCGTCCGGTGCCGACTACCGGATCGGCAACCCGACCCGGGTGGATGTCACCGAGGAGCTGCCCGGCCTCCTCGACGGCGCCGACATCGCCGTCGTACGGCTGCTGGGCGGGAAGCGGGCCTGGGAGGACGGGCTCGCCGCGCTCAGGGCGTCCGGGATCCCGACCGTGCTGCTCGGCGGGGAAACCGTCCCCGACGCCGAGCTGATGGCCGAGTCGTCCGCACCCGCCGGTGTGGTGGCGGAGGCGCTCAGGTACCTCGTCGAGGGCGGACCCGCCAACCTCACCGAGCTCGCCCGGTTCCTGTCCGACACCGTGCTGCTGACCGGCGAGGGGTTCGTCGAGCCGCAGAAGATGCCGGAGTACGGCATCCACGGCGAGCGCCCGTTCGTCGAGGGCCGCCCGACCGTCGGTGTGCTCTTCTACCGGGCCCATGAGCTGAGCGGCAACACCGGTTTCGTGGACGCCCTGTGCGACGCGATCGAGACGAAGGGCGCCAACGCCCTTCCCGTCTACTGCGGTTCGCTGCGCGGTGCGGACGCCGGGCTGTACGAGATCCTGGGCCGGACCGACGCCCTGGTCGCCACCGTCCTCGCCGCCGGCGGCACGCATGCCTCGCAGGCATCGGCCGGCGGTGACGAGGAGGCCTGGGACATCGGGGCGCTCGCCGACCTCGACATCCCCGTCCTGCAAGGCCTTTGCCTGACGTCCTCGCGGGAGACCTGGGACGAGTCGGATGCCGCCCTGTCCCCCATGGACGCAGCCATGCAGGTCGCGATCCCCGAGTTCGACGGACGGCTCATCACCGTCCCGTTCTCCTTCAAGGAGCAAGGTCCCGACGACGTGCCCGTGTACGTCGCCGACCCGGAGCGGGCCGCGCGGGTCGCCGGGATCGCCGCACGGCACGCGCAGTTGAAGCACAAGGCGAATGCCGACAAGAAGCTGGCGCTCGTCTTCACCGCGTACCCGACGAAGCACTCGCGGGTCGGCAACGCGGTCGGCCTGGACACGCCGGCGTCGGCGGTGCAGGTGCTGGACGCGCTGAAGGCCGCCGGGTATTCGCTCACCGAATACCCCTCCGGCGGCGACGAGCTGATCCACCGGCTCATCGCGGCCGGCGGTCACGACGTGGAGTGGCTGACCGAGGAGCAGCTGGCCGCCGCGCCCGCGCGTGTGCCGCTCGCCGACTACCGGGCGTGGTTCGACAAGCTCGACCCGGAGCTCAGGGACGGGATGCTGGAGGCGTGGGGCGAGCCGCCGGGCAATCTGTACGTCGACGGGGAGGACATCGTCCTCGCCTCCCTCCAGTTCGGGAACGTCGTCGTGATGATCCAGCCGCCGCGCGGCTTCGGCGAGAACCCGATCGCGATCTACCACGACCCCGACATGCCGCCCTCGCACCACTACATGGCGGCCTACCGGTGGCTCGACCACACTTTCGGCGCCGACGCGATCGTCCACATGGGCAAGCACGGCACGATGGAGTGGCTGCCCGGCAAGGGACTCGGGCTCAGCGGCGGATGCGCACCGGACGCGGTCCTCGGTGAGCTGCCACTGATCTACCCGTTCATCGTCAACGACCCCGGTGAGGGCACCCAGGCCAAGCGGCGCGGGCATGCCACGGTCGTCGACCACCTCGTACCGCCGATGGCCCGGGCCGACACCTACGGCGATCTGGCCAAGCTGGAGCAGCTGCTCGACGAGTACGCGCTGGTCTCCGACCTGGACCCGACCAAGGCGCCCGCGGTACGGGCCCAGATCTGGACGCTGGTGAAGGCGGCGGAGCTGCACCACGACCTGCATGTGGACGAGCAGCCGGACGAGGACGCCTTCGACGAGTTCGTCATGCACATCGACGGCTATCTGTGCGAGATCAAGGACGTGCAGATCCGCGACGGCCTGCACATCCTGGGCGGCGGGCCGGTCGGCGAGCCGCGGGTGAACCTCGTGCTCGCCGTGTTGCGCGCCTCGCAGGTGTGGGGCGGGCAGGCGAACGCGCTGCCGGGGCTCAGGGCTTCGCTGGCCGCTCATTTCGGGCTGGTCGAGAAGGAGTTGCTCGCCGAGCCCGGTGCTCCGGTGAAGGTGCCGGTCGAGCTGAGCGATCTCGTCGAGGGCCCCTCCCGTACCGCCGCCGACGCCGTCGACCTGCTGGAACAGCTGTGCCGGCGGATCGCCGAGGGCATGGAGGCACGGGACTGGGACGTCACACTCGCCCCGGCTCTGGTACGCGGGGTGCTCGGCACCGAACTCCCGGACGCCGTCGCGGTACTGGAGTTCGCCTGCACCGAGGTGGTGCCGCGGCTGGCCCGTACGACGGACGAGATCGGCCACATCCTCAAGGCACTCGACGGCGGCTACGTGCCCGCCGGTCCGTCCGGTTCGCCGACCCGCGGGCTGGTCAACGTCCTGCCGACCGGCCGGAACTTCTACTCGGTCGACCCGAAGGCCATTCCCTCCAGGCTGAGTTGGGAGGTCGGCCAGTCGCTCGCCGACTCCCTCGTCCAGCGGTATCTGCAGGACACCGGCGAGTACCCGAAGTCCGTCGGACTGACGGTCTGGGGCACGTCCGCGATGCGCACCCAGGGCGACGACATCGCCGAGATCCTCGCCCTGCTGGGCTGCCGTCCCGTCTGGGACGACGCCTCGCGCCGGGTGACCGGGTTCGAGGTGATCCCTCTCGACGAGCTCGGGCGGCCGCGCATCGACGTCACCGTCCGCATCTCCGGGTTCTTCCGGGACGCGTTCCCGCACGTCGTCGGGCTGATCGACGACGCCGTGCGCAAGGTCGCCGAGTTGGACGAGCCCGCCGAGCAGAACTTCGTGCGCGCCCACGCCGACGAGGACACGGCACAGCACGGCGACCGGCGGCGTGCGACCGCCCGTATCTTCGGCTCCAAGCCGGGGGCCTACGGCGCCGGTCTGCTGCCGCTGATCGACGCCCGCAACTGGCGGTCGGACGCGGATCTGGCCGAGGTGTACGCGGTGTGGGGCGGCTATGCGTACGGGCGCGGGCTCGACGGCCGGGCGGCCCGCGGGGACATGGAGACCGCGTTCAAGCGGATCAACGTCGCCGCGAAGAACGTCGACACCCGCGAGCACGACCTCGTGGACGCCGACGACTACTTCCAGTACCACGGCGGCATGGTCGCCATGGTGCGGCACCTGACGGGCGAGAGCCCCGAGGCGTACGTCGGCGACTCCGCCACCCCGGACCAGGTGAAGACACGGACGCTCGGCGAGGAGACCCACCGCGTCTTCCGTGCGCGTGTCGTCAACCCGCGCTGGATGGCGGCCATGCGGCGGCACGGCTACAAGGGTGCTTTCGAGATGGCGGCGACCGTCGACTACCTCTTCGGCTACGACGCCACGGCCGGCGTCGTGGACGACTGGATGTACGAGAAGCTCAGCGCCGAGTACGTCTTCGCCCCGGAGAACCGGGAGTTCATGAAGCAGTCCAACCCGTGGGCGCTGCGCGGGATCACCGAACGGCTCCTGGAGGCCGCCGACCGCGGCCTGTGGGCCGAGCCGGACGCGGAGACCCTGGAGCGGCTGCGCGCCACGTATTTGGAGCTGGAAGGCGACTTGGAGGGCGACCAGTGACCACCCCCTTCCCCTTTACGGCCGTCGTCGGCCAGGACGACCTGCGGCTCGCGCTGCTGCTGAACGCCGTGTCACCGGCCGTCGGCGGTGTGCTGGTGCGCGGCGAGAAGGGCACCGCCAAGTCGACGGCCGTGCGGGCGCTGTCGGCGCTGCTGCCGGAGGTGGCCGTCGTCCCCGGGTGCCGTTTCTCCTGCGACCCCGCGGCACCGGACCCGTCCTGCCCGGACGGACCGCACGAGCCGGGGTCCGGCACCCGACGACCCTCCCGCATGGTGGAGTTGCCGGTCGGCGCCTCGGAGGACCGCCTCGTCGGCGCCCTCGACATCGAGCGGGCGCTCGCCGAGGGCGTCAAGGCCTTCGAGCCCGGCCTGCTCGCGGACGCGCACCGCGGGATCCTCTACGTCGACGAGGTCAACCTCCTTCATGACCATCTCGTCGACCTGCTGCTGGACGCGGCAGCGATGGGTGCGTCGTACGTCGAACGCGAGGGCGTCTCGGTGCGGCATGCCGCGCGTTTCCTGCTCGTCGGCACGATGAACCCCGAAGAGGGCGAACTGCGGCCGCAGTTGCTCGACCGGTTCGGGCTGACCGTCGAGGTCGCCGCCTCCCGGGAGCCGGACCAGCGGGTGGAGGTCGTACGGCGCAGGCTCGCCTACGACGACGATCCGGGCGGTTTCTCGGCCCGCTGGGCCGACGAGGAGGCTTCTGTACGTCAACGGATTGTCGCCGCACGGGAGTTGCTGCCATCGGTGCGGCTGGGTGACGGCGCGCTCCGGCAGATCGCGGCGACCTGTGCCGCCTTCGAGGTGGACGGCATGCGGGCCGACATCGTGATGGCGCGCACGGCCACCGCGCTGGCGGCCTGGGCGGGGCGGACCGAGGTGCTCGCCGAGGACGTACGGCGGGCGGCACTGCTGGCGCTGCCGCACCGCAGGCGCCGCAACCCCTTCGACGCGCCGGGTCTCGACGAGGACAAGCTCGACGAGACGCTGGAGGAGTTCTCCGAGGGCGACGATCCCGACCCGGACCCCGACGGCGGCGGACCGGGCGGTGGCGGGCAGCCGCCCTCCGGTGACTCCGACGGCCCGCAGGGCGGTGACACCGATGCGCGGCCCGAGGCCGGGGAGGGCGGACAGCCGCAGGCCTCGGGGGCTGCCGAGCAGTCGGCCGTACGGGCCTCGGAGCCCTTCCGTACCAAGGTGCTGAGCGTGCCCGGGATCGGCGAGGGGGCGGCCGGGCGGCGTTCACGGGCGCGGACGGAGCATGGGCGGACGACGGGGGCCCGGCGGCCTCAAGGGGCGCTCACCAAGCTGCATCTGGCGGCGACCGTGCAGGCCGCCGCGCCGCATCAGCGGGCGCGGGGGCGGTCCGGGCGGGGGCTGGTCGTACGGCGGGACGATCTGCGGCAGGCGA
Source organism: Streptomyces sp. NPDC051172 (assembly GCF_040682555.1). Taxonomy (NCBI): domain Bacteria; kingdom Bacillati; phylum Actinomycetota; class Actinomycetes; order Kitasatosporales; family Streptomycetaceae; genus Streptomyces; species Streptomyces sp. NPDC051172. The sequence goes on along the minus strand of NZ_JBFBBE010000030.1, from coordinate 61,416 downwards.
CCCGGGAGGGGCGCGAGGGGAACCTCGTGCTGTTCGTGGTCGATGCGTCGGGGTCGATGGCGGCCCGGCAGCGGATGAGTGCCGTGAAGGGCGCCGTGCTGTCGCTGCTGCTGGACGCGTATCAGCGGCGGGACAAGGTGGGGCTGGTGACGTTCCGGGGGTCGGCCGCGGATGTCGCGCTGCCGCCGACCTCGTCCGTGGACGCCGCGGCCGTACGGCTGGAGTCGCTGCCGACGGGTGGGCGGACGCCGCTCGCGGCGGGGCTGCTGAAGGCGCACGACGTGCTGCGGGTCGAGCGGCTGCGGGATCCCGCGCGGCGGGCGCTGCTCGTGGTGGTGACGGACGGGCGGGCCACTGGTGGTCCGGAGCCCGTGGCGCTGGCCGGGCGGGCCGCTCGGCTGTTCGCGGCCGACGGGGTCGCCTCCGTGGTCGTCGACTGTGAGTCGGGGCCGGTGCGGCTGGGGCTCGCCAGGCAGCTCGCGGGGGAGCTCGGCGGGACGGCGGTGACGCTCGACGAGTTGCGGGCGGACTCGATCGCCGGGCTGGTCAGGGAAGTTCAGGGCAACAGGAGGGCCGCGTAATGCCGCAGGGGCAGCCGAGTGTGGTGCCGGACGACGGGCTGACGACTCGGCAGCGTCGTAACCGGCCGCTGGTCGTCGTGCACACGGGCATCGGGAAGGGCAAGTCCACGGCCGCCTTCGGGCTGGCACTGCGGGCCTGGAACCAGGGGTGGCCGATCGGGGTGTTCCAGTTCGTCAAGTCGGCGAAGTGGAAGGTCGGCGAGGAGAACGCGCTCAGGGTGCTCGGTGCCTCCGGCGAGGGCGGGACCGTCGACTGGCACAAGATGGGCGAGGGCTGGTCCTGGGTGCAGCGGGACTCCCAGATGGACAACGAGGAGAAGGCCCGGGAGGGCTGGGAGCAGGTCAAGCGGGACCTCGCCGCTCAGACGTACCGGCTGTATGTGCTGGACGAGTTCGCGTACCCGATGCACTGGGGGTGGGTGGACACCGATGAGGTCGTCGACGTGCTGCAGAACCGGCCCGGCACCCAGCATGTGGTGATCACCGGGCGGAACGCGCCCGAGAAGCTCGTCGGGTTCGCCGATCTCGTGACCGACATGTCCAAGGTCAAGCATCCGATGGATGCGGGCCAGAAGGGCCAGAGGGGCATCGAGTGGTGATGTCCTCGTGAGTTCCTCCCTGTCCTGCGTCCCTCGGCTGGTCATTGCCGCGCCCTCCTCGGGCAGCGGCAAGACCACCGTTGCCACGGGGTTGATGGCCGCGTTCGCCGCGCGGGGGCTTGCCGTGTCCCCGCACAAGGTCGGGCCGGACTACATCGATCCCGGGTACCACGCGCTCGCCACCGGGCGGGTGGGGCGGAACCTCGACGCGTATCTGTGCGGGCCGGAGTTGGTGGGGCCGTTGTTCCTGCACGGGGCTCGTGGGTGTGACATAGCCGTCGTCGAGGGTGTGATGGGGATGTTCGACGGGGCCGCGGGGGAGGGTGAACTGGCGTCCACCGCTCAGGTGGCGAAGCTGCTCGGGGCGCCGGTGGTGCTGGTGGTCGACGCGTCGTCGCAGTCTCGTTCCGTGGCGGCGTTGGTGCATGGGTTTGCGGCCTGGGATCCGGAGGTGCGGGTCGGTGGCGTGATCCTCAACAAGGTTGCTTCGGATCGGCATGAGGAGTTGTTGCGGGAGGCGTTGGAGTCTGCGGGAGTGCCGGTGTTGGGGGTGCTGCGGCGGGTTGCGCAGGTGGATACGCCTTCTCGGCACCTGGGGTTGGTGCCTGTTGCCGAGCGGCGGGCCGCGGCGGTGGAGACGGTTGCCGCCATGGCGGCACAGGTTTCCGCAGGGTGCGATCTAGACGCGTTGGTCGGGCTGGCGCGGAGTGCTGGTGCGTTGTCGTGTGCGGCCTGGGATGCGGCTGAGGCCTTGGATTCCTCGCCCCCGCCGCCCCTTCCCGTCCCGACCCTGGGGGCTGCGCCCCCAGGCCCCCGCTTTCGGCCTGAAGGGCCTCGTCCTCAAACTCCCCCACTCTCGGCTTCGCTCGAGCGGGGGGACCCCCATGACGGGCTGGTGGTTGCCGTTGCCGGTGGGGCCGCCTTCACCTTCTCCTATGCCGAGCACAGTGAACTGCTCGCTGCCGCAGGTGCCGAAGTTGTTCGCTTCGATCCGCTCCGCGACGAGCAACTGCCCGACGGGGCACGGGGGTTGGTCATCGGCGGCGGGTTTCCCGAAGTGTACGCGAGCGAGCTGTCCGCCAACGAACCGCTGCGCAAAGCCGTCGCCGCGCTCGCTCAGGGCGGGGCTCCCGTTGCTGCCGAGTGTGCCGGGCTGCTGTACCTGTGCGAGGAGCTCGACGGGCAGCCCATGTGCGGGGTGCTCGATGCGAGGGCGCGGATGAGCGGGCGGCTCACTCTCGGGTATCGGGACGCCGTGGCCGTCGGTGACAGTGTGCTGGCGCCCGCCGGGACCCGGATGCGGGGCCACGAGTTTCATCGGACGGTCGTCGAACCCGGGGCGGGAGCGGCTCCCGCCTGGGGTGTGCGCGCCCCTGCGCCGCGGGTCGAAGGCTTCGTACAACAAGGTGTGCACGCCAGTTATCTGCACACGCACTGGGCGTCCGAGCCCGGTGTCGCCCGTCGGTTCGTGGAGAGGTGCCGGACGTCATGAGCAGCAGCGACAGCCGCAGGTTGATCGGGGTCGGGGTCGGGCCGGGTGATCCCGAGCTGGTGACCGTCAAGGGGGTCAACGCTCTGCGGGCCGCCGATGTTGTCGTCGTGCCCGTCATGGACACCTTGGAGCGGGGGCGGGCCGAGGCCACCGTGCTGCACTACGTGCCCGCGGAGAAGGTCGTACGCGTGGTGTTCGCGCTGAACGAGCGCAGTGATCGCGGAAGGCGGGAGGCTGCCTGGGACGCGGCCGGGGAGCGGGTCGCGCAGTTGCTGCGGGAGCGGGGTGTCGTCGCGTTCGCCACCATCGGTGATCCCAATGTCTATTCGACCTTCACCTATCTCGCGCAGACCATTGCCGAGCTCGTGCCGGGGACCGTGGTCGAGACCGTCCCGGGGATCACCGCCATGCAGGATCTCGCGGCGCGCTCGGGTGCCGTCCTGACCGAGGGCACCGAGCCGCTCACGCTGGTGCCCGTCACCGCCGGGGCCGCCGTGCTGAAGGACGCCCTCAACGGGCCCGGCACGGTCGTCGCGTACAAGTTCGGGCGGCAGGCCGGCGAGGTCGCCGAGGCGTTGCGCGAGACCGGGCGGATCGACGATGCCGTGTGGGGCTCCGCGCTCGGGCTGGAGTCGGAGTCCATCCGGCCGGCGTCCGAGCTGGACGGCGAGCCCCTCCCCTACCTCTCCACGCTCATCGCGCCCGCGCCGCGCGACGGCGGGCGCGGCGGCAAGCTGTGACCGGCGGCTCACGCGGCCAGGCCCACCACCAGCCAGATGAACGCCGCCCCCGCCACCGTGCACAGCAGCGTCGAGCGGGCGGGGTGCTCATGGTGCGCCTCGGGGAGGATCTCGGCGGCGGCGAGGTAGAGGAGTACACCGCCGAAGAGGCCGAGGTAGCCGCCGAGCAGGCCCTCCGGGATGGTGACGAACGCCGCCGAGGCCGCGCCGGCCACCGGGGCCACCGCGTCCGCGAACAGCATGGTCAGGGCCTTGCGGCGGGCGTTTCCGTACAGGCTGGTGATCGTGTACGTGTTGAAGCCGTCCGCGAAGTCGTGGGCGACGACGGCCAGCGTGACCGCCGCGCCCATGCCGCCGCCGACCTGGAAGGCCGCGCCGATCGCCACGCCGTCCATGTAGCTGTGACCGACCATCGCCGCGGCCGCCGTGAGGCCCACCTCGGGTGCGCGCCCGTTGCTCTCCTCCCCGCCGTGCGAGGCCTGGCGGGCGGCCAGCAGGCGTTCCACCAGATGGGCGAGCAGAAAGCCGGCCACGAACAGGAGCAGGGCCGCGGGTACGCCGAAGACCTCTTCGCCCGCCGCCTTGAGCGCCTCCGGCAGCAGGTCCAGGCCGACGACACCCAGCATCAGTCCGCCGGCCAGGCCCAGAACCAGGTGGCGGCGGTCGGTCACACGCTGTGCCGTCCAGCCGCCGGCCAGCGTCATCAGGAACGCGCCGAGCGCGACGAAGACCGCCATACGCCCTTGCTATCCGATCAACCCCCGTTCACGCACGTCCGACGGCAGTAACCACACCGCACTCGTAACACCAAGAGCCCGACCCAGAGCTTTACCAGAGAGGACCGTTCCCATGGCCGATGCCCCCACCGGCAAGGTGACCTTCGTCGGTGCCGGCCCCGGCGCCGCCGACCTGCTGACGTTCCGTGCCGCGCGCGCGATCGCCGAGGCCGACGTCGTGATCTGGGCGGCGAGCCTGGTGCAGGCGGAGGTCCTCGAGCATGCGTGCGAGGACGCGGAGATCCTCGACTCGGCGACGATGTCGCTGGAGGACGTCGTCGCCGTCTACGAGCGCGCGCATCGCACCGGCCTGAAGGTCGCCCGTATCCACTCCGGGGATCCCGCCCTCTGGGGTGGTACGCAGGAGCAGCTCGACCGGTGCGCGCGGATCGGCATCGAGACGGAGGTCGTGCCCGGTGTGTCCGCGTTCTCGGCCGTCGCCGCGCTCGCGCAGCGCGAGTTGACCATCCCGGAGGTCGCGCAGTCCGTCGTGCTGACCCGGCTCGGCGGCGGCAAGACGCCGATGCCGCCCGGGGAGGAGGTGCGGGAGTTCGCCCGGCACGGCACCACCATGGCGATCTTCCTGTCCGCCGCCCGCAGCGGGCAGCTGGTGCGGGAGCTGCTGGAGGGCGGCTACCCGACGTCCACGCCGGTCGTCGTCGCCTACCAGGCGACCTGGCCGGAGGAGCTCGTCGTGCGGTGCACGATCGGGACGCTGGAGGAGACGGTCAAGGAGCACAAGCTCTGGAAGCACACCCTCTTCCTGGTCGGCCCCGCGCTGGACGCCGAAGGCACCCGCTCGCACCTGTACCACCCCGGTCACTTCCACGGCTACCGCAAGGCCGACCCGGAGGCCCGCAGGGCCCTGCGCTCGCGGGGTGCCAGTACGTGATCACGGTCGTCGGTACGGGGACGGGCGCGCCGGTCCCTCTCGAAGCGGTGGCGGGGGCCGAGCTCGTCGTGGGCGGGCGTCGGCACCTGGACGCCGTACGGCTGCCCGAGACCGCCGAGCGGATCGTGCTCGGGCCGCTGGCGCCCGCTCTGGACGCCATGGAGGAGTACGTCGGCAAGGACCGGCGGGTGGTCGTCCTGGCCTCCGGCGACCCCGGGTTCTTCGGGATCGTGCGGGCGCTGGCCGAGCGGTTCGGCGCGGAGCGTCTGGACGTACGGCCGGGTGTCTCGTCCGTCGCCACCGCCTTCGCCCGGCTGGGACTGACCTGGGACGACGCGGTCGTCGTCAGTGCGCACGGGCGGGATCCGCGCACGGCCGTCAACGTGTGCCGGGCGCACCCGAAAGTGGCCGTGCTGACCGGTCCGGGCTCCGGTCCGGCGGAACTGGGCGCCGCGCTCGCCCGTACCGGCCCCGGCCGGGTCCTCGTCGTCGCCTCCGCGCTGGGCTCCGGCGAGGAGAGCCTGGAGCGGCTCTCCCCGGCCGAGGCCGCGGGCCGCGACTGGGGTACGGCGGTGAGTGTCGTCCTGTGCCTGGACGAGACGCGGGCGCCGGGTCCCGTACGGACACTCGCCGGGGCGGCCGGACGGCCCTCCGGATGGGCCCTGGACGAGGGCGAGTTCGCGCACCGCGACTCGATGATCACCAAGTTCGAGGTACGGGCGCTGGCACTGGCCCGGCTCGGGCCGCGCCCCGGCGATCTGGTCTGGGACGTGGGCTCCGGCTCGGGATCCGTCGCCGTGGAGTGTGCGCGGCTGGGTGCCGCCGTCAGCGCCGTCGAGAAGGCACCGGACGGGGTGGAGCGGATCCGCGCCAACGCCGGGGCGCACGGCGTCGACGTGCACGTGGTGCACGGGACGGCGCCGGACGCGCTGGATCGACTCGACGCTCCCGACGCCGTGTTCGTCGGGGGCGGGGGGCGTGAGCTGCCCGACATCGTGCGTGCGTGCGCGCGGCGGGCCCGGCGGACGGTCGTGGTCGCCATGGCCGCACTGGACCGGGTGCCCGCGGTGCGCACGGCACTCACCGATGCCGGGTTCGACTGCGACGGGGTGCTGCTGCAGTCCTCGCGGCTCGCACCGCTGCCGGGGGACGTGACCCGGCTGGCGGCGACCAATCCGGTTTTCCTGCTCTGGGGGGCCAGAACCCCCGATTCTCATGAAGGAGTTGCCCTGTGATCGGCCTCATTTCCGCCACCGCGGCGGGGGCGGCGGCGCGCGACCGGCTGGCCGCGGCGTGGCCGGACCGCACGCGGGTGTACGAGGGTCCCGTCGGGGACGCCGTACGGGCCGCGTTCGCGGAGTGCGAGCAGCTCGTGTGTTTCCTGGCGACGGGGGCGGTGGTTCGGCTCGTGGCGCCCCTGCTGGGGGACAAGAAGAGCGACCCCGGTGTGGTGTGCGTCGACGAGGGCGGGCGGTTCGCCGTGTCGCTGGTGGGCGGACACGGAGGCGGCGCCAATGAACTCGCCGAGCGGGTGGGCGAGTTGCTGGGTGCCGAGCCCGTGGTGACCACGGCGACGGACGCGGTCGGCATCCCCGGCCTGGACACGCTCGGCCTCCCGGTGGAGGGCGACGTGGCCGGTGTGACGCGGGCGCTGCTGGACGGCGAACCGGTCGCGCTGGACGCGGAGGTGGCGTGGCCGCTGCCGCCGGTGCCGTTCGTCCCGCAGGGCAGGCACACCGTCCGGCTGACGGACCGAGCGGTCGAACCCGCCGACGGGGAGGTGCTGCTCCGTCCGCCGTCCCTCGTCGTCGGTGTCGGCGCGTCCAAGGGCGCCCCCGTCGAGGAGGTGCTCGGGCTGGTCGAGAGCGCGTTGCGGGACACGGGGCTGTCTCCTCGCAGCCTCGCCGAACTCGCGACCGTGGACGCCAAGCGGGACGAGCCCGGCATCGTCGAGGCGGCCGCGCGGCTCGGGGTGCCCCTGGTGACGTACTCCGCCGAGGAGCTGGCGAAGGTCGAGGTCCCCAACCCCTCCGACGCCCCGCTCACCGCCGTGGGCACGCCGTCGGTCGCCGAGGCCTCCGCGCTCGCCCGCGGCGGGGAACTCCTCGTCCCCAAGCGGAAGTCGGCTCGTGCGGACGGGCACGCCTCGATGGCGACCTGTGCCGTCGTGCGGCGCCCTGCGCGCGGCCGGCTGGCAGTCGTCGGACTCGGTCCCGGCGCACGCGATCTGCTCACCCCGCGGGCCACGGCCGAACTGCGGCGCGCCTCGGTGCTCGTCGGGCTCGACCAGTACGTCGACCAGATCCGCGATCTGCTGCGGCCCGGCACCCGGATCCTGGAGTCCGGGCTCGGTGCCGAGGAGGAGCGGGCGCGGACCGCGGTGGCCGAGGCCCGGAAGGGTCAGTCGGTCGCGCTGATCGGCAGCGGCGACGCAGGCGTGTACGCCATGGCCTCGCCCGCGCTCGCCGAGGCCTCCGACGACATCGACGTGATCGGCGTACCCGGCGTCACCGCCGCGCTCGCGGCCGGGGCGATCCTGGGCGCGCCGCTCGGCCACGACCACGTGTCCATCAGCCTCTCCGACCTGCACACACCGTGGGAGGTCATCGAGCGGCGGGTGCGGGCGGCGGCCGCGGCGGACCTGGTGGTGACCTTCTACAACCCCCGTTCCCGGGGCCGGGACTGGCAGCTGCCGAAGGCGCTCGCGATCCTCGCGGAGCACCGGGAGCCGACGACGCCCGTCGGTGTCGTACGCAACGCGTCGCGGCCGGACGAATCGAGCCGACTGACGGACCTGGGCTCGCTCGACCCGGCGACGGTCGACATGATGACGGTCGTGACCGTGGGCAACACGGCGACCCGTGAGATCGCGGGGCGCATGGTGACGCCGCGCGGCTACCGCTGGCAGGAGGCTGCATCATGAGCGACTCCGTCGCCGGGCCGGTGAACCGTGTGGTCCACCCGATCGAGCTGGAGTCCTACCGGCGGCTGCGGGCCCGCCTGGACACCTCGCACTTCCCGCCGCTGACGCGGGCGGTGGTGGAGCGGGTCGTCCACTCCGCCGCCGACCTCGACTACGCGACCGATCTCGTCATGGACGAGGCCGCCCTCGAAAAGGCGTATGCCGCCCTGCACGGCGGGGCGCCCGTCGTCGTGGACGTGGAGATGGTCGCGGCCGGGATCACCCGCCGCGAGACGGTCTGCCGGCTCAGGGACGCCGTCGCCGGTCCCGGACTGACCCGTTCGGCGCACGCGATACGGCTCGCTTACGAGCAGGTCGGCCCGGGAGCCCTCTGGGTGATCGGCAACGCGCCGACCGCCCTGGAGGAGCTGCTGACCCTGGACGCCGCCCCCGCACTCGTCATCGGCCTGCCCGTCGGCTTCGTCGGCGCGGTCGAGTCCAAGGCCGCGTTGCGCGGGAGCGGGCTGCCCGCCGTGAGCAACGTGTCCGAGAAGGGCGGCTCGGCGGTCGCGTCGGCCGCCCTGAACGCCCTGCTGTACCACCCCACTTCGTACTCCGAGGAGACATCGTGACCACCCCGCCGCCCGCCCTGCTCATCGCCGGTCATGGCACCCGGGACGAGGCCGGAGCCGAGGCGTTCCGCGACTTCGTACGGCAGCTGGGGGACCGCCACCCCGACCTGCCCGTCGCGGGCGGCTTCATCGAGCTGTCGCCGCCGCCGCTCGGCGAGGCGGTCGCCGAGCTGGTGGAGCGGGGGGTACGGCGTTTCGCCGCCGTGCCGCTGATGCTGGTCTCCGCCGGGCACGCCAAGGGCGACATCCCGGCGGCCCTGTCCCGTGAGAAGGAGCGCCACCCGGGCATCTCCTACACGTACGGGCGCCCGCTGGGCCCGCACCCGTCGCTGCTGTCGGTCCTGGAGCGGCGCCTTGACGAGGCGCTCGGCGGGACGGCACGGACGCCTGAGGACCGGGCCGACGTGACCGTGCTGCTGGTGGGCCGCGGGTCCACCGACCCGGACGCCAACGCCGAGGTGTACAAGGCGGCACGGCTGCTGTGGGAGGGGCGCGGGTACGCGGGCGTGGAGACGGCGTTCGTGTCGCTGGCGGCGCCGGACGTGCCGAGCGGCCTGGACCGGTGCGCGAAGCTGGGCGCGAAGCGGATCGTGGTCCTCCCGTACTTCCTGTTCACCGGCATCCTGCCGGACCGCGTGCGGCAGCAGACCGAGGGCTGGGCGGCGGCGCACCCGGAGGTCGAGGTGCGCTCCGCGGACGTCATCGGTCCGGAGCCGGAGCTGCTCGATCTGGTGATGGAGCGGTACGAGGAGGCCGTCAAGGGCGATCTGCGCATGAACTGCGACTCGTGCGTGTACCGGATCGCGCTGCCGGGCTTCGAGGACAAGGTGGGGCTGCCGCAGCAGCCGCACTTCCACCCGGACGACGACGGTCACCACCACGGTCACCACCACCACGGCGGACACGCCCATGCGCACTGAGCACGATCTCCGTCACCACGGCGACGCCGAGGTGCGCGACGGCGGCTCCGCCATGGTCGACCTGGCGGTGAACGTCCGCGCGGACACCCCGCCCGCCTGGCTGCGCGAGCGCATCGCGGGCTCGCTCGGCTCCCTCGCTGCCTATCCGGACGGACGGGCCGCGAGGGCGGCGGTGGCGGCGCGGCACGGCCTCCCGGTGGAGCGGGTGCTGCTGACGGCCGGTGCCGCCGAGGCCTTCGTGCTGCTCGCCCGCGCCCTGAAGGTGCGTCAGCCGGTGGTCGTGCACCCGCAGTTCACGGAGCCGGAGGCGGCGCTGCGGGACGCGGGTCACACCGTGGACCGGGTGCTGCTGCGCGAGGAGGACGGCTTCCGGCTGGACCCGGCGGCGGTCCCCGAGGACGCGGACCTGGTGGTGATCGGCAACCCCACGAACCCGACATCCGTCCTGCACCCCGCCGCGGTCATTGCCCAACTCGCCCGTCCCGGGCGGACGTTGGTCGTGGACGAGGCGTTCATGGACGCGGTGCCGGGCGAGCGGGAGGCGCTGGCCGGGCGGACGGACGTGCCGGGGCTGGTGGTCCTGCGCAGCCTCACCAAGACCTGGGGGCTGGCCGGACTGCGGATCGGCTACGTCCTCGCCGCCCCCGAGACGATCGCCGAACTGGAGCGCGCCCAGCCCCTGTGGCCGGTGTCCACACCCGCGCTGGCCGCCGCCGAGGCCTGCATGGGACCGCAGGCCCTGGCGGAGGCGGCACACGCGGCGCACCGCATCGCCGCCGACCGGGCCCATCTCATCGCCGGTCTCGGTGAGTTCACCTCGGACGGCCTACGGGTGACGCAGCCCGCCGAAGGCCCCTTCGTGCTCATACGACTGCCCCAGGCGGCCGCCATGCGCGAGCACCTGCGGGACCTGGGCTTCGCGGTCCGACGCGGCGACACGTTCCCGGGCCTGGGCGAGGAGTGGCTGCGCCTGGCGGTGCGGGACAGGACGACGATCAGCACCTTCTTGCAGGCACTGGGCCGAGCCCTGACCCTGACGTCGCCGCCGGGTCACAGATAGCCGCGGGGCCGGGTAGCGCCCCAAAGGGGCGCGGGGAACTGCGCGACCCGCCCCCACGAACCCGCAGACAAAAGGACGGCCCATCCCGCGCACCCCGCGAAGCGCTCAGCTCCGCCCGCGCCGCGCCAGCACCACCGCTCCCCCACCTGCCACAACCAGAGCGAGCGCGCCACCCGCGACATACGGCGTCATGGAGCTCCCGCCGGTCTCGGCGAGCCCGGACTCCTCCCCCTGCGCCTTGGCGCCACCGGTGCTACCGGAGCCACCGGTGCTGCCGGTGCCGCTGGAGCCGACGGAGCCGACGGAGCCGCCCGCCGGGGCCTCACAGGTCGCCTTCGCCGAGGTGAGGGTGCCCCCCACCTCGGCCACGTTCAGCTTCAACGGGTTGACGGACACCTTGAGTTCGAGGGCGGTCGCGGCCGCCGTACGCGAGGTCGTCTCCGTCTTCGACAGGACGAGACGCACCTCACCGATGCCGGCCGCCTTCACCTCCGTGGTGCCGCCGGTCGTCAGGGTGACCTTCTTGCCCAGAACGGTCACCGAGCCGCCCAGGTTCGAGGAGGCGACGGGCTTCTTCCCGGCCTCACAGACCGCCTTCGACGTGACCTGCTCCAGTTCGATGAGGGACAGCAGCGGCAGACCCGGGACGTGGACGCCGGCGTGGGCGAGGCTGGTGTAGGCCTCGGCCCTGGCGGAGGTGACGCTCGCCGCGGACTTCGCCGTCTTCGCGTCCAGCACGTTGAAGGGCCTACCGCCGTTGACGCCGTCCAGCTCGGCGCTCAGCGCCGTCTTCTCGGCGCTCTGCGGCGCCTCGACCTGGTTGAGCGAGACCGAGAGGGGCAGGTTCACGGTCTTGTTGAGCAGGGACACGTCGAGCCCGGTGCGCAGGACGACGGCGCTCGCCCGGCCCTGGTCGCCGGACGCGTGCGCGGCGCCCGCGCCGGCCAGCGCCGCGGGACCTGCGGCGAGGGCCGTGGCCGTCGCGACGGTGGCGAGACGGCGTGCGGGCATGCGGAAGTTCTTGCCGTTCAAGGTGGGGACCCCTCAGAGGATTCTTGCTCGGGACCCGTCAAGAATTGCGCACCAAGGGTGCCCTGACGGCATTCCGGCGCCACTTCACCCCATCGTGCGTTCGCCGTGAACATTTTCGAATCCCCAGGCACAGGCGTTCCACTCATTCACCGCCGTATCGCCTTGTGCCCGCGTCGGTCAGCCGACGACGTGTCCGTTCACCACTACCCGCCGAGGGGCCTCCAGTACACGTACGTCGGCCCGTGGATCGCTCTCGTACACCACGAGGTCGGCCGGTGCCCCCTCCTCCAGGCCCGGGCGGCCGAGCCACTGCCGCGCGCCCCAGGTGGTCGCGGACAGCGCCTCGACGGGCGGGATGCCGGCGGTGACCAGCTCCGCCACCTCGGCCGCCACCAGGCCGTGCGCGAGGTGACCGCCGGCGTCGGTGCCGACGTAGACGGGGATGCCGGCGTCGTAGGCGCCCCGCACGGTGTCGTAGCGGCGTTCGTGGAGCCTGCGCATATGGGCCGACCACTGGGGGAACTTGTCCGCGCCGCCGTCGGCGAGCTGGGGGAACGTCGCGATGTTGACGAGGGTCGGGACGATCGCGACGCCGCGCGAGGCGAAGAGGGGGATCAGGTCGTCGGTCAGGCCCGTCGCGTGCTCGATGCAGTCGATGCCGGCCTCGACCAGGTCCTGGAGGGAGTTCTCGGCGAAGCAGTGCGCGGTGACGCGGGCACCGAGGCGGTGGGCCTCGGCGATCGCCGCCTCCACGGGCTCCCGGGGCCAGCTGGGGGCCAGGTCGCCGAGGTCGCGGTCGATCCAGTCGCCGACCAGCTTCACCCAGCCGTCGCCGCGGCGGGCCTCCTGGGCGACGTATGCGGTCAGTTCGTCCGGCTCGATCTCCCAGGCGTAGCCCCGCATGTAGCGGCGGGTGCGGGCGATGTGGCGTCCGGCCCGGATGATCTTCGGGAGGTCCTCGCGGTCGTCGACCCAGCGGGTGTCCGAGGGCGAGCCCGCGTCACGGATGAGCAGGGTGCCCGCCTCGCGGTCGGTGAGCGCCTGCTTCTCGGCGACGTCCTGCTCGACCGGCCCGTGCGGGCCGAGGCCCACGTGGCAGTGGGCGTCGACGAGTCCGGGGAGCGCCCAGCCCGCGACGGTACGGACGTCGTCCGCGCCGCCGGGCCGGTCGTAGGAGACGCGGCCGTCGACCACCCACAGCTCGTCCCGGACGTCCTCGGGTCCGACGAGGACCCTGCCCTTCACATGCAGCACCGCTTCGCTCATGCCCGCACGATAAACGCTCGGCCGAAACCGTTGTTCTTCGACTGCGGACGAGTGGGGGGCTGGTCGCGCCCCTACGGGGCGCGGTCCTCCTCCACCTGAGCCATCGCCGGGTCCAGCAGTCGGGACAGGAAATGGCGGGTCCGCTCATGGCTCGGGTTGCCGATGACCTGGCCGGGGGTGCCGTCCTCGACGATCGTGCCGCCGTCCATGAAGACGACCCGGTCGGCGACCTCGCGGGCGAAGGTCATCTCGTGGGTGACGACCATCATGGTCATGCCCTCGTCGGCGAGCATGCGCATCACGGCCAGTACGTCCCCCACCAGCTCGGGGTCGAGCGCCGAGGTCGGCTCGTCGAACAGCATCACCTCGGGACCCATGGAAAGCGAGCGGGCGATCGCCACGCGCTGCTGCTGGCCGCCGGAGAGAGAGGCGGGGTAGGCGTCCGCCTTCTCCGACAGGCCGACGCGCGCCAGGTTCTCGGCGGCCACCTGCGCGGCCTTCGCCTTGTCCCGCCTGAGCACCCGGCGCTGCGGCAGCGTGAGGTTCTCGGTCACCGTGAGGTGCGGGAAGAGGTTGAACTGCTGGAAGACCATGCCGATACGGCGGCGTACGGCGTCGATGTCGACGTCGGGGTCGGTGAGTTCGGTGCCGCCCACGAAGACCTGGCCCTTGGTGGGCTGCTCCAGCAGGTTCACACAGCGCAGCAGGGTCGACTTGCCCGAGCCGGACGGTCCGATGACGCAGACGACCTCGCCCTGGCCGATCTCCAGGTCGATGCCGCGCAGCACCTCGTTGTCGCCGAAGGACTTGTGCAGACCGCGTACTTCGATCTCCGGACGGCTCATTTGACGGCCTCCTGGGCCTTCGCCTCCATACGGCGTACGACGAAGCCGAGCGGGATGGTGATCAGCAGGTAGCACAGGCCCGCGACCAGGATCGGCGTGGAGTTGGCGGTCGTACTGGCCAGGTCACGGCCGTACTTGGACAGTTCGCGTTCCTCAAGGGTGACGCCGAGGAACAGGACGAGCGAGGAGTCCTTGAAGAGCAGGACCAGCTCGTTGGTCAGCGGCGGGAGGATGATGCGGAACGCCTGCGGGATGATGATCGAGACCATGGCGCGGCCCGGCGAGAACCCCAGCGAACGGGCCGCCTCCATCTGGCCCTTGGGCACCGCCTGGATGCCCGCGCGGATCGTCTCGGCCATGTAGGCGGCGGCGACCAGGCCGAGCGCCAGGGCCACCTTGCCGTAGGTGCCGCCGACGATCTCCGTGCCGGGGAAGGCCAGCGGGACGGCGACCCCGATGAAGATGAAGATCAGCAGGGCGGGCAGGCCGCGGAAGATCTCGATGTAGATGCCGGCCAGCCAGCGGTACGGGCCCACGGGCGACAGCCGCATCAGCGCGATCACCATGCCGAGCGCCAGGCCGACCACGAACCCGGACAGTGTGTACAGCACGGTGTTCTTCAGCGCCATCGTGATGACGTCCGGGAACATCTGCTTGGCGATGCTGCCCTGCGCGAACTGGTTCTTCAGCCGCCCCCAGTCCGCCGAGACCGCGAAGGCGATCACGGCGGCGACGAAGACGACGTACTGCGCACCGCGCGACAGGCTGCGCTTCTGACTGCGCGTCAGGCCCTTTTTCCTGGGCTGGAGTTGTACGTCCGTGTCGGTGCTCATGGGTCAGGACGCGGCGGGGGACGGGGAGGCGGCGGCGGGGTTGTACGGGCCGATCCACTTCTCGTACAGCTTCTTGTACGTGCCGTCCGCCTTGGCGTCCTTGATCGCCTTGTTGACGGCGGCGAGGAGCTTGGTGTTGCCCTTCTTCACCGTGAAGCCGTACTGCTCACCGGTGTTGAGGTTGTCGGCGACCTTGAACTTGTCCGCGTTGGCCTTGTCCTTGAGCCAGCCCTGGACCACCGGGTAGTCGATGATGACGGCCTTGACCTGGCCGGTGCGCAGGCCGTTGAGGACGGCGTCGGAGGACTCGAAGGAGACCGGGTCGAAGCCCTGCTTCTTCGCGTAGTCCTCGCCGGTGGTCTGCGCCTGGGCGCCCAGCTTGACCTTCTTGGCCTTCGCGTCGGCGAGCGAGGTGATGCCGCTGTTCTTGTCGACCAGGAGCGCCTGGGTGGCGTCGAAATAGGGGTCCGAGAAGTCGACGTTCTTCTTGCGCTCGGCGGTGATGGTCATGCCGGCCGCGGCCACGTCGCACTCGCCGGAGTTGAGGAAGGCGCCGGTCTTGAAGTTCTCGAAGGGCGTGTCGAGGATCTGCTGCTTGACGCCCAGGTCCTTGGCGACGAGGTCGATCAGCGACACGTCGAAGCCCTGCACCTTGCCGTTGATCTCCGACTGGAAGGGCGGGTACGGCAGGTGGGTGCAGGTGGTGAGCTGCCCGGCCTTGACGAGCTGGACGCCACCGGCGGCGGTCTTGCTCCCGCTGCCACCGTTGCCGGTGGACGTGCAGGCAGCCACGAGCACCAGCCCGGCCGTCGCGGTGGTGGCGGCCAGAATGCGGGTCCGGCGCCCGGAGAACGTCTTCACGGGGTGGCCTCCTGTGTGGGAACTGTGGGTTCTGATTATAAGGAGATGTTTGGGTCTCTCAAATCAAACCGATGGTTGCGGGGCTGTCCGGCCTAAGAAGTCGCAAGTGGCAGGAGGGGCGGGAGTGGGGTCACGGGTGGTGGATACCCTCGACCGGGCCGACCACTCGTGAACGAAGAGAGCACCGCCGTGACCCACCCCTTCCTCGATCTGCCCCCGATGAGCGCCGCGCACTTCGCGTCGATCGAGGACCGGGTGGCGCGGCTCCTCGGCACCGAGCAGGACGTCGTGATCATGCAGGGTGAGGCGCTGCTGCCGCTGGAGGGGGCGATTCGCGCGGCCGCCGGGCCGGGGACGGTGGCGCTGAACGTCATCACGGGTCCGTACGGGCAGACCTTCGGGAACTGGCTGCGGGACTGCGGGGCGACGGTGATCGACCTGGCCGTGCCCTTCCACACGGCGGTCACCGCCGAGCAGATCCGGGCCGCGTTCGCCGAGCGGCCCGAGATCGACTTCGTGTCGCTGGTGCATGCGGAGGCGGCGACCGGAAACACCAATCCGGTCGCGGAGATCGGGGAGGTCGTACGGGAGCAGGGCGCGCTGTTCCATCTGGACGCCGTCGCCTCCATCGGGGCCGAGCCGGTGCTGCCGGACGCATGGGGTGTGGATCTGTGCGTCATCGGGGCGCAGAAGGCGATGGGCGGCCCGGCAGGGGTGTCGGCGGTGTCGGTGAGCGAGCGGGCGTGGGCGCGGATGGCCGCCAACCCGGGGGCGCCGCGTCGGTCGTATCTGTCGCTGCTCGACTGGAAGGAGCGGTGGGTCGACGGCGGGCGGAAGGCCCTGCTGCATGCGCCGGCGCAGCTGGAGATGCTGGCGCTCGAGGCGTGTGTCGAGCGGATCGAGACGGTGGGGCCGACTGCCGTCATGGCCCGGCATGCGGCGGCCGCGACGGCGACTCCGGCGGGGGCGGGGGCTCTCGGTGGAGGGCTGGAGCCGTATGTGTACGAGGCGCGGGAGGCTGCGCCGGTGGCCACGACGCTGAGGGTTCCTGACGGGGTGGTGGCGTCGGAGGTGGTGGCTCGGGCGCTTGAGGGTGAGCCTTCGCTGCCGTTGGCGGCGGGTGGGGGTGCGTTGGCCAAGAAGATGGTTCGGGTCAATCACTATGGGACGGATGCTTCGGCGGCAGTGGTGCAGGCTTGCCTGGCGGCGCTGGGCGGTGCGCTGGCGGAGCTCGGGGTGACGGTTGACCTTGCCGGGGCTCGGCGGGCTGTGGAGCAGGGCTGGGGGTGACCACGGGACTTCTTCGCCCGTCGGCGCTTGATCTTTTCAGCCGTCCGGCGTTTGAGGACGAGACCGTTCAGGCCGAAAGCGGGGGCCTGGGGGCGGCAGTCCCCAGCGCGTGCACAGGTGCCATGCTCATCCCCATGGCTGACCAGACTCTTCCCGACGGGCGTCCCGTCCCCCACCTCACCGGCGACGAGCGCCCCATGCTCGAAAGCTGGCTCGACTTCCACCGGGGCACCCTGGCCCTGAAGTGTGCGGAGTTGGACGATACGCAGGTGCGGACGGCGTCCGCCGAGCCGTCGGCGCTCACGCTGCTCGGGCTGGTGCAGCACCTCGCCGAGGTCGAGCGGAACTGGTTCCAGCGGGTGGTGGGCGGGCTCGACGTACCGCCGGTGTTCGGCGAGGAGACCGGGTACGCGCTCGACCCGGCGCGCGGGCTCGACGAGGCGCTGAACGCATGGCGCCGGGAGATCGCGCGCGGGCGTGAGCTGTGTGCCGGGCGGTCGCTGGACGACACCGGGCGGCTCGTCGACGGCCCCATGGCAGGGCTGGAGGTCAGTCTGCGGTGGGTGTTCATTCATATGATCGAGGAGTACGCCCGGCACAACGGGCACGCCGATATCCTGCGGGAACGGATCGACGGAGTAACCGGATTCTAATTCCAGGCCCAACTCCGGGTGTAATTCAGGAATTCACTTCTGCACAGCTTCCCGTATTCGTCTGCCCGCTTTTCCCCGGCCTAAACGCAAAGATTTCGCGAACACCAACCGGGGGAATTCGGGCAGATCTCGTGGGGGTTACATGCCTGTGACGCGTTACACATCGCGGTCGATTTGCCCCGTATTTTCCGGACAATACCTCCGATATCGCCTCCACCTCGTGCGACCGCTCGCGCCCGCGTGATAACACACAAGCCCGCCGCGCGTAACCCTCACCAGCGATGCAATTTCGAATTTCCCTCGGTAAATTAAATCCGCATGACCGCCGCTCAAGCAGATCTGCACATCGACCGTCCGCAGGTCGCGGACGGAGCCGCGTTGTGGCGAATTGCCAAGGACTCGAAGGCCCTCGACCTGAACTCGTCGTACAGCTATCTGCTGTGGTGTCGCGACTTCGCGGCCACCTCGGCCGTGGCCCGCGACGGGCGCGGGGAGCCGGTCGGCTTCGTCACCGCGTACGTACGGCCGGACCGCCCGCGCACCCTGCTGGTGTGGCAGGTGGCCGTGGACGAGGCGTACCGCGGGCGCGGCCTGGCCGGTGCACTGCTCGACGGGCTTGTCGCGCGGGCCGGTGCCGCGCACCGGATCACCGCCGTCGAGACCACCATCACACCCGGCAACACCGGCTCCGAGCGCCTGTTCACCTCGTTCGCCGAGCGGCACGGCGCCCTCGTGGAGCGCGAGGTGCTGTTCGACGAGGGCCTGTTCCCCGACGGGCCGCACGACCCCGAAGTCCTGTACCGCATCGGTCCCCTCTCCCTCTGACCGACGCGGACGACCACACCGATGACGGCCCCGATGACCCACCCCACTGACGCCCCACACGCACTCCCCCCACGCAACGAGGAGCGATTCGTCGTGACCATCACCCAGCCCGACCTCAGCGTCTTCGAGACACTCGAGTCCGAGGTGCGCAGCTACTGCCGCGGCTGGCCCACCGTCTTCGACCGTGCGCACGGCAGCCGCATGTACGACGAGGACGGCCATGAGTACCTGGACTTCTTCGCCGGAGCGGGCTCGCTGAACTACGGCCACAACAACCCCGTCCTGAAACGGGCGTTGATCGACTACCTGGAGCGGGACGGCGTCACGCACGGGCTCGACATGTCGACCACCGCCAAGCGTTCCTTCCTGCAGACCTTCCAGGACCTGGTGCTGCGGCCGCGCGACCTGCCGTACAAGGTCATGTTCCCGGGCCCGACCGGCACCAACGCCGTGGAGTCCGCGCTCAAGCTGGCGAGGAAGGTGAAGGGGCGCGAGGCCATCGTGTCGTTCACCAACGCCTTCCACGGGATGTCCCTTGGATCGCTGGCCGTCACCGGGAACGCCTTCAAGCGGGCCGGGGCCGGCATCCCGCTCGTCCACGGCACGCCCATGCCGTTCGACAACTACTTCGACGGCAAGGTGCCGGACTTCCTGTGGTTCGAGCGGCTCCTGGAGGACCAGGGCTCCGGGCTCAACAAGCCGGCCGCCGTGATCGTCGAGACCGTGCAGGGCGAGGGCGGCATCAACGTCGCGCGGCCCGAGTGGCTGCGGGCGCTGGCCGACCTCTGCGAGCGCCAGGACATGCTGCTCATCGTCGACGACATCCAGATGGGCTGCGGGCGGACGGGAGCCTTCTTCTCGTTCGAGGAGGCCGGGATCACCCCGGACATCGTCACCGTCTCCAAGTCCATCAGCGGCTACGGACTGCCCATGTCACTGTGCCTGTTCAAGCCCGAGCTGGACATCTGGGAGCCGGGCGAGCACAACGGCACCTTCCGCGGCAACAACCCCGCCTTCGTCACGGCCACCGCCGCCCTGGAGGCGTACTGGGCGGACGGGTCCGCGATGGAGAAGCAGACCCGGGCCCGCGGCGAGCAGGTCGAGCAGACGCTGGCCGCGATCGCCGAGGAGAACCCGGCCGACGTCAAGGAGTACCGCGGACGCGGACTCGTGTGGGGCCTGGAGTTCCACGACAAGGGCCGGGCCGGGCGGATCGCGAAGCGCGCCTTCGAACTCGGTGTGCTCATCGAGACGTCGGGCCCCGAGAGCGAGGTCGTCAAGCTCCTCCCGGCGCTCACCGTCACGGCCGACGAGATGGACGAGGGGCTCAGCATCCTCGCCCGCGCCGTACGCGAAACCATCTAGCAACGACCAGCAAGGAGTAGTGCAAGCACCGTGATCGTCCGTTCGTTCAAGGACATCGAAGGCACCGACCGGCATGTGAAGGCCGCGTCCGGCACATGGGAGAGCAAACGCATCGTCCTCGCCAAGGAGAGGGTCGGCTTCTCCCTGCACGAGACGATCCTGTACGCGGGTACGGAGACGTCGATGTGGTACGCGAACCACATCGAGGCCGTCGTGTGCGTCGAGGGCGAGGCCGAGCTCACCGACGACGAGACCGGGCAGAAGTACACGATCACGCCCGGCACCATGTACCTCCTCGACGGGCACGAGCGGCACACGATGCGGATCAAGGAGGACTTCCGCTGCATCTGTGTCTTCAACCCGCCCGTGACCGGCCGGGAGGACCACGACGAGAACGGCGTCTACCCGCTGCTCACCGAGCCCGAGCCCGAGGAGGTGTGACATCACCATGACCACCGTCACCGATCTCTACCCCAGCCGCGGCACCACCGAGGTGTCGACCCCGCGCCAGGACCCCGTCGTGTGGGGCTCCCCCGACACACCGGGCCCGATCACGACCGGCGACCTCCAGTCGTTCGAGCGCGACGGCTTCCTGGCCATCGACCAGCTCATCGCCGACGACGAAGTCGTCGTCTACCGGCAGGAGTTGGAGCGCCTCGTCACCGACCCGGCGATCCGGGCCGACGAGCGCTCGATCATCGAGCCGAAGTCCAAGGAGATCCGCTCCGTCTTCGAGGTGCACAAGATCAGCGAGGTGTTCGCGAATCTGGTGCGCGACGAGCGGGTCGTGGGCCGGGCACGGCAGATCCTCGGCTCGGACGTGTACGTCCACCAGTCGCGGATCAACGTCAAGCCGGGCTTCGGGGCCAGCGGCTTCTACTGGCACTCGGACTTCGAGACCTGGCACGCCGAGGACGGCCTCCCGAACATGCGCACGGTGTCCGTCTCGATCGCGCTGACCGAGAACTACGACACCAACGGCGGCCTCATGATCATGCCTGGGTCGCACAGGACGTTCCTCGGTTGCGCGGGAGCCACGCCCAAGGACAACTACAAGCAGTCGCTGCAGATGCAGGACGCGGGCACGCCTTCGGACGAGGCGCTGACCGCAATGGCGAGCGAGTACGGCATCAAGCTGTTCACGGGCAGGGCCGGCTCGGCCACCTGGTTCGACTGCAACTGCATGCACGGCTCGGGCGACAACATCACGCCGTTCCCGCGCAGCAACGTGTTCATCGTGTTCAACAGCGTGGAGAACGCGGCGGTCGAGCCGTTCGCGGCGCCGATTCGGCGGCCTGAGTTCATCGGTGCGCGGGACTTCACCCCCGTCCGATGAGCGCTGCCGCCCGGCGGCCGGCCCGCCGCGCAGCGGCAATCGGACACAGCATCGGTGCGCGGGACTTCACCCCCGTCCGATGAGCGCTGCCGCCCGGCGGCCGGCCCGCCGCGCAGCGGCAATCGGACACAGCATCGGCGCGCGGGACTTCACCCCCGTCCGGTGACTCATCCTGGAGCGGGCGGCGTCACAGGCTTCACAGCCACGACAGTGACGCCGCCCGCTCCGGTACGCTGCGCGCCGGGCTTCAGTCGGCCAGGACGTCCAGCAGGCGGTCGACATCGGCCGCCGTGTTGTACAGGTGGAAGGCGGCGCGCAGGTTGCCCGCGCGGTCGGAGACCTCCACTCCTGCGCTGCTCAACTCTCCCTGGCGGCGGCCCAGTCCGGGGATCGAGACGATCGGGGAACCGGGCGACGGGACGGGCTCGTGGCCGAGGGAGGCCAGGCCCGCGCGGAAGCGGTCGGCGAGGGCGAGGTCGTGGGCGCGTACGGCGTCCGTGCCGAGTTCCTCCAGGAGTTCGAGGGAGCGGCGGGCACCGGCGTAGGAGAACAGGGCGGGACTCTCGTCGAACCGCCTTGCGGAGTGGGCGAGTTCGTCGATGGGACCGTAACAGGCGTCCCAGGGGTGCTCCCCCGCCACCCACCCGGCGAACAGCGGAGTGAGCCCGCCGAGATCCTCCGGTACGACCAGGAAGGCCACGCCCCGTGGGCAGAGGAGCCACTTGAAGGCGGCGGAGGCGCAGTAGTCGTACGCGTCCGCGTCGAAGTCCAGCCATCCGGCGGCCTGGGACGCGTCGATGTACGTACGTGCTCCGTGCTCGCGCGCCGCCTGCCGGATCGCGGACAGATCGGTCACCCGCCCGTCGGCGGACTGCGCGGCGCTGACCGCGACCAGGGCGGTGCCGGGCCGCACGGACTCGGCGACGCGCTCCAGCGGCACGCTGCGCACCTTGAGGTCGGAGCGGACGTGGAAGGGGTTCACGGTGGAGCTGAAGTCGCCGTCGGCGGTGAGGACTTCGGCGCCCTCCGGCAGGGAGGCGGCGATCAGCCCGGTGTAGACGGCGACCGAGGCCCCGGCTGCCACCCGGCGCCCGGGCACCCCGACGAGCCGCGCGAAACAGGCGCGGCTCGCCTCGACGTCCGCGAACATGTCGGTCGGATCACCGGCCGCGGCCGCCTCCACGGCGATGCGCATGGCTGCCACGGTGCGCGCGGGCAGCAGTCCGGTGCTCGCGGTGTTGAGATAGGTGTTCTTCGGGGCGAACTCGGCACGGACGAGGCTCTCGAAGGTCTCCATGGATCCACTGTGAGCCCGGGAGCACCCATAGTCCATCGCCGATTTCTTCGTGGTTTCACTAAGCAATGCTTATAGGTCCGCCCCGACCTGCACGCTTTCTCAGTGCTGCGGCACCGCACATCCGTCGGGACCGCAGGCGTCCGCGTCACCCTGGTCGATCAGCTGCAGCGGCGGGCGCTCGCCCCAGGCCTGGGTCAGCGCCCGGGTGAAGACCTCGGCGGGCTGTGCGCCAGAGACGCCGAACTTGCGGTCGAGCACGAAGAACGGCACCCCGTTGGCCCCGAGCTGCGCGGCCTCGCGCTCGTCTGCGCGGACCTCCTCGGCGTACGCGGCCGGGTCGGCGAGCACCTTGCGGGCGTCCTCGGCCTCCAGACCGGCGGCGACGGCCAGCTCGACCAGCCGCTCGTCTCCCTCGCTGAAGACGGACCGCTCCTCGGCGAAGTTCGCCCGGTAGAGGAGCTGGATCAGCTCGTCCTGCCTGCCCTGGTCCTTGGCGAAGTGCAGCAGGCGGTGCATGTCGAAGGTGTTGCCGTGGTCGCGGTCCCGGGTGCGGTACTCGAGACCCTCGGCCGCGGCCTGCGCACCCAGGTTCTCCTCTCCGGCCTGCGCCTGAGCCTCGCTCATGCCGTACTTCTTGGTGAGCATCCTGATCACCGGCTGGACGTCACCCTTGGCGCGGCCGGGGTCCAGCTCGAAGGAGCGGTGCACCACCTCGACCTGGTCGCGGTGCGGGAAGGCGTCGAGCGCCTTCTCGAAGCGGGCCTTGCCTACGTAGCACCAGGGGCACGCTATGTCCGACCAGATCTCGACCTTCATGTTCTCTCCAGCTCGTTCGGGCTACGGAGGCCGCCTCCGCCGAGTGGATGAACGTTCAAGCAGCTGGGATCATTCCCCGGACACCGAGAAGCGCAGGAAGAGGTGGTGGTCGCCCTCGGTGGGCGGGTTCTGCGGGTCCGGGTCCCAGCCCTGGCGGGCGTAGAAGGCCTGGGCGCGCTCGTTGTCGACGTGCACGTCGAGGACGGCCGTGCGCCTGCCGTCGGCCCGCCACTGCTCGACGCAGGCGGTGTGCAGGGCGGTACCGATGCCGAAGCGCCAGTGGTCGGGGTCGACGTGGAACTGGAAGAGCTTGACCGTTTCCGCCGGGGCGCCCTCCGGGATACGGAAGGACGCGATGCCGACCAGGCGGGCATCGCGGACCGCGCACAGCACCTGGCCGTCGGGGCGCTCGATGGCCTGCAGCCAGGCGGCCTGCCAGTCGAAGCCGTCGTCCGGCAGGCCGTCGGGGTAGTAGGTGGCGCGGGCGCGCTCATGCAGGGCGGCGACGGGCGCGACCTCGGCCGGCAGCGCGGTTCGGATCACCAGGGAGTCGACGGTCCTGTTCGCTCTGATCATGCAGCGGAGGACGTGACGGCGGCGGCCTCGGTTCCCAGGCGGGTGAACTGTGCCCGGTAGGCGCTCGGGGTCAGGCCGGTGCGCCTGACCACATGGGTCCGCAGTGAGTCGGCCGTGCCCAGGCCGCAGGCGCGGGCCACCTGGTCCATGGGCAGGGCGGTGGTCTCCAGGAGCTCTCTGGCGCGCTCGATGCGCTGGTGCAGCAGCCACTGCAGGGGGCTGACGCCGCTCTCGGCGTGGAAGCGGCGGGTGAGGGTGCGGACGGAGACGCCCGCGTGGCGGGCCAGGTCGGTCAGGGTGAGCGGCTTGTCGAGGTTGCGCATGGCCCAGCCGCGGGTGTCGGCGCAGACGGTGCCGCGCTCGGGCGGCAGCGGGGTGTGCGTGAACTGGGTCTGACCGCCCGGCCGTACGGGGGCGACGAGGGCGAGCCGGGCGACCTCGTTGGCGACGGCGGCGCCGTAGTCGGTGCGGATGACGTGCAGACAGAGATCGATGCCGGCGGCGTATCCGGACGCCGTGACATACGGGCCGTCCTGGACGTACAGCACGTCTCCCTGGAGGTCGACCTGCGGGTAGCGTCGGCGCAGTTCCTCGGCGTGCGCCCAGTACGTCGTCGCCCTGCGGCCCTGGAGCAGGCCCGCCTCCGCGAGCTGGAAGGCGCCGGTGCACAGGGACGCGATCCGCTTGCCGGCGTCGGCGGCCTCGCGGACGGCGGCCACGATCCGCGGGTCCGGCTCGTAGGGCGCGCCCGTGCCGGCCACGACCACCGTGTCCGCCTCCCGCACGGCCTCCAGCCCGTCGCGCACATACAGGTCGAGCCCTCCACTGGTGGGCACGGGCCCGGGCTCGGCGGCGCAGATGACCACGTCGTAGCCCGGCCGCCCGGCCACCTCGACCTTGCCGAACAGCAGCTCGGGGATGGCCAGGTTGAACATCGAGACGGGCGAGGGCGCGATCACGGCGATGCGGTGCGGGGCGAACCGGTCGGACATGGCCAGAACCTCCGGGTGCGTGGCATTCGGGCCACTACTGTACGACGGCCCCGATCCGCAGCATGGAGTCATGTCGACCGACCGGATCCTCAAGGACGTACAACCCAACCGCTCCGAGCGGGAGTTGACGTCCAAGCGGCCCTCCCCCGGGCTCACCCTCACCGCCGCCCTCCTCGGCTTCGCGCTGATCTGCCTCGACGCGTCCGTGGTGAACGTGGCGCTGCCCGCGATCGGCTCCTCCCTCGGCGCGGGGATGTCCGGCCTGCAGTGGGTGGTGGACGCCTACACCCTTCCCTTCGCCGCGCTGATGCTGTCCACCGGGGCCTTCGCGGACCGAGCGGGCGCGAGCCGCGCGTTCGCACTTGGCACGACGGTCTTCACGCTCGCCTCGACGGCCTGCGGACTGGCACCGAACCTGCCGGCGCTGATCGGCGCTCGGGTGGCGCAGGGCGCGGCGGCGGCCGTCGTGCTCCCGGCCTCGCTGTCGCTGGTGCGGCAGGCGTACCCGGAGCCGAAGCGGCGTGCGCGCGCGGTGGCGACATGGGCCGCCGGCGGTTCGGTGGCGGTGGCGCTCGGCCCGGTGGCGGGCGGTCTGCTGACCACCGCGTGGGACTGGCGCGGGATCTTCTTCGTCAATCTGCCGGTGGGGGCGCTGATCGTGGCCCTGCTCGTACGGGCCCCGCGCTCCGAACGCCGCCCCTCACCCCTGGACCTGCCGGGGCAGGCGACGGCGGTGGTGGCGCTCACGGGCCTGACGTTCGCGGCGATCGAGGGCGGTACGGCGGGATGGGCGGCGCTGGCCGTCGCCGTCCTGGCGGCCGTGGTCTTCTTCCGCGTGGAGACGCGCAGCCCGCATCCGGTCGTCCCCCTCGGGCTCTTCCGCAACCGGACGGTGGCCGTGGCGGTCGCGGCGGGCGCGGCGGTGAGCGTGGCCTTCTACAGCGGGGTGTTCGTCTTCTCCCTCTTCTTCCAGCAGGTCCAGGGCCTGTCCGCGCTGCGCGCCGGGCTGGCGTTCCTGCCCATGACGGGCCTGATCGCGGTGACGAACGTGGCGGCGGGCAAGCTCGCGGGGCGGTACGGGCCGCGGCTGCCGATGCTCGTGGGGCAGGCGCTGGCCGTCGTGGGACTGCTGGTCCTGCTGTACGTCGACGCCGGCACGTCTTCCGTCCTGACGGCCGCGCTCCTCGT
Source organism: Streptomyces sp. NPDC051172 (assembly GCF_040682555.1). Classification (NCBI taxonomy): domain Bacteria; kingdom Bacillati; phylum Actinomycetota; class Actinomycetes; order Kitasatosporales; family Streptomycetaceae; genus Streptomyces; species Streptomyces sp. NPDC051172. The sequence continues at coordinate 35,647 of NZ_JBFBBE010000030.1, read as the reverse complement.
ACCGCTGGCCCTGGGCTGCGCACTGACGGTGCCGCCGCTGACGGCCGCGATGATGGACGCGGTGCCGGCGGAACGGGCCGGGCTCGCGGCCGGTGTGCTCAATGCTGCGCGGCAGGTGGCGGGAGGGCTGGGGATCGCCGTCTTCGGGACGCTGGTGTCCCACGGGTTCACCGGGGGAATGCGTCTGAGCCTGGCGATCAGCGCGGGGTTGCTCGCGCTGACGGGTGCGGCTACATCCCGGTTGCGGTAGCGCCCTGAAGGGGCGCGGGGAACTGCGCGACAAGCCACAACGGCGCAGCAGACGAACACCGCACGCCCCGCGGAGCGCTCAGCGGCCGTCCCGCAGGTCTGCGGGCCAGTTGGGGCGGAACTCCATGTGGTCGTAGGTGACCACGCAGCCCTCTCCCATCGGTGACTGGGTCATGAAGCCGACGAGGGCGTCGCCGGTCTCCTTCTCGTTGCCCAGGGTGAAGAGGCGGATGAAGGTCCAGCGCTTGCCGTCCCGGGAGGCGTGGAAGGCGAAGGCGCGGCCGGTGCGGCTCACCCGGAGCCAGACCGAACTGCCCTCCACGGTGAAGGAGTTGGCGTCGTCGGAGTGCCCCCGTGTGACCACCGTGCAGACGGTGGGCACGTCCGGGGAGTACTCCAGGCAGAGCTTGGCCCAGGCCCGCTCGCCGACATGGACGTACAAGACCCCCGCGTCGAAGGCCGAGGCGAACCCGACCGTGACGCGCGCGATCAGCTGGAAGTCCCCCTCGGGCGCCCCGAGCAGCCGGGGGGCGTCGGAGGCAGGCTCCAGCGCCTCCCCGGTGGGCGGCACGAACCGGTCCTGGCGGGGGCCTGCCCATCCGCTGAGGATCCCGTCCTCGTACAACCAGTGCCCGTCGGGGCCGTAGGTGCGGAGAGCGAAAGGCAGTTCGGGAAGTTCCACGTCCATCAGCTGATTGTCGCAGCCGGTGAAGCCACCGGCGCACCCCGCGGAGCGCTAACGCTCGAGCCGCCCGTTGAACCGCCGGGGCAACCCCAGCGGGTTGTCGTCCCGAAGCTCCGGCGGAAGGATCGCCTCCGGCGCCGTCTGGTACGTCACCGGCCGCATCCACCGCTCGATGGCGGTGCCGCCGACCGACGTCGACGTGGAGGTGGTCGCCGGGTACGGGCCGCCGTGGTGCTGGGCGGGGGCCACCGCGACACCCGTCGGCCAGCCGTTCACCAGCACACGGCCCGCGAGCGGCGTCAGCTCGGCCAGCAGTTCCGCGCCACGGCCCTCCCCGGCCGCCTCCTCCGCCGACAGATGGACCGTCGCCGTGAGATTGCCCGGCAGCCGCGACAGCACCCCCTGCACCTGGGCCTCGTCCTCGTAGCGGGCCACCACGGTGACCGGCCCGAAGCACTCCTCGAGGAGCAGGTCGTACTGGCCTTCCTCGGCCAGCTTGTCCGCCGAGACCGTCAGGAAGCCGGCGCTCACCGTGTGCTCACCGCCCGCGCCCGGCGTCACCGGGGACTCGACCTCGGGAAGCTCGGCACGCTCGGCGACCCCGGCGATGAAGTTGTCGCGCATGCGGTGGTCCAGCAGGACCCCGGCGTCGGTGTCGCTGACCGCGTCCGTGAGGGACTTGACCAGGCGGTCGCCCGCCGCGCCGCTCGGCGCGAGCACCAGGCCCGGCTTCACGCAGAACTGGCCGACCCCCAGCGTCATCGACCCGGCGAGGCCCGCGCCGATGGCCTCGGCGCGCTCGGCGGCCGCGGCCTCGGTGATGACGACCGGGTTCAGGGAGCCCAGCTCGCCGTGGAAGGGGATCGGGGTCGGCCGTGCGGCGGCGGCGTCGAAGAGGGCGCGGCCACCCCGTACGGAACCGGTGAAGCCGGCCGCCGCGACGAGGGGGTGCTTGACCAGCTCCACGCCGGCCTCGAAACCGTGGACCAGGCCGACGGCGCCGTCGGGGATGCCGTGCGCGGCGGCGGCCCGGCGCAGCACCTTGGCGACCAGCTCGGACAGGGCCGGGTGGTCGGGATGGGCCTTGACGACGACCGGGCAGCCCGCGGCCAGCGCGCTCGCGGTGTCGCCGCCGGCGACCGAGAAGGCGAAGGGGAAGTTGGATGCCGAGTAGACGGCGACGACGCCCAGGGGCACCTTGTAGCGGCGCAGGTCCGGGATGGGCGGGGTCGCGGTGTCGTCGGGGTGGTTGATGATCACGTCGAGGAAGGCGCCCTCGTCGACGATGTCCGCGAAGGCCCGCAACTGGTAGCAGGTGCGGGCGAGTTCGCCGGTGAGCCGGACCGGGCCGAGCGCGGTCTCGGCGTCGGCGGTCTCGACGAGCCCGTCCTTCGCCGCCTGCAGCTGCTCGGCGGCGGTGCGCAGGAAGGCCGAGCGGACCGCGCGGTCGGCGAGGGCGCCGCGCGCGGCGTGCGCGGCGCGGACGGCGGCGTCCACCTCCTGGGCTGTGGCCTCCACCGCAACCTGTTCACGCTGCTTCCCGGTACGGGGGTCGACACTCCAGACTGGTGCTGCTGCCACCGCGGGTCCCTCCACGTATGTCTTGCGGTATGTCCTGCTTGTATTGCCGCAGTATCTGGGTCATCCACCAGGGTCGTTCGATATACTGAACGCTGTCTCTGATGATGAATATGCTGTTGGAGACTATATCTTCGGTTTCCCGTCGAACGAAGGGTCAAGGGCGATGTCGGTAGCCGAGACAGGCGGCGGGGCACAGGTCAAGTCCGCGGTGCGGACGGTCGAACTGCTCGAATACTTCGCCGGCCGGCCCGGTATGCACTCCCTCGCTTCGGTCCAGGAGGCCGTCGGGTATCCCAAGTCCAGTCTGTACATGCTGCTGCGCACCCTGGTGGAGCTGGGCTGGGTGGAGACGGACGCGACGGGCACGCGGTACGGCATCGGGGTGCGGGCGCTGCTGGTCGGTACCTCGTACATCGACGGCGACGAGGTGGTGGCGGCGGCCCGCCCGACCCTGGACCGGCTGTCGGACGACACCACGGAGACCATTCACCTGGCCCGCCTGGACGGCACGAACGTGGTGTACCTGGCCACCCGGCAGTCGCAGCACTATCTGCGCCCGTTCACCCGGGTGGGGCGCCGGCTGCCCGCGCACTCCACCTCGCTGGGCAAGGCGCTGCTGAGCACGTACACGGACGAGCAGGTCCGCAAGATGCTCCCGGAGACCCTGCCTGCGCTGACCGAGAACACCATCACCGACCGGGAGAAGCTCATCGAGGAGCTGCACCAGGTCCGGGAGCAGGGCTTCGCCGTGGACCGCGAGGAGAACACGCTGGGGCTGCGCTGCTTCGGCGTCGCCATCCCCTACCGCACTCCGGCGCGCGACGCGATCAGCTGCTCGGTGCCGGTGGCGCGGCTCACCCCGGCCCACGAACAGACGGTCAAGGACGCCCTGTTCGACGCGCGCGACCGGCTGACCCTGGCGACACGCAGGCTCTGACTCCTAGGCTTCGGCGTCATGGACGTCGTACTCCGTGAAGTGCACGACAGTGATCTGCCGGTCTTCTTCCGGCAGATGAACGATCCCGAGGCGCTGCGCATGGCCGCGTTCACCCCGAAGGACCCGGCCGACCGGGACGCCTTCGAGGCCCACTGGAAACGGATCCGGGCCTCCGAGGACGTCCTGCGCACGGTCCTGGTCGACGGTGACGTGGTGGGCAGCGCCGCGGTGTACGGCGAGCCGGGCGAGCGCGAGGTCACCTACTGGATCGACCGCGCGCACTGGGGCCGGGGCATCGCCACGGCCGCCCTGCGGGAGCTGGTGGCCCAGGTGCCCGAGCGTCCGCTGTACGCCCGTGCGGCCGCCGACAACACCGGCTCCCTGCGGGTCCTGAGCAAGTGCGGATTCCGGGTGACCGCCCGGGCCTCCGGGTTCGCCAACGCGCGCGGCGAGGAGATCGACGAGTTCGTGCTCGCGCTGGACGCCTGACACCGCCGCGGATGAGCGTCCGATGAGAAAGACGGACGCAAGGGAACGATCGACCCGCTTCTGATCGTCTTCCGAGTGGGATGAACAAGACGATCAGGCGGGCCGCCGTCTTCACACTGCTGCTGGTGATCGCTCTGCTGGTCAGGGCGACCTGGGTGCAGTTCTACGACGGCAATGCCCTCGCGGACGACAAGTACAACCGGCGCAACGCGATCCAGACGTACGCGGACCCGCTCGGGAACATCATCGTGGGCGGCAACGCGATCACCGGTTCCGCGGTGACGAAGAACAGCGACCTCAAGTACAAGCGCACGTACAAGGACGGCAAGCTGTATGCGGCGGTGACGGGCTACGCCTCGCAGGCGTATGCGCCGACCCAGCTGGAGGGCATCTACCAGGACCTCCTGGACGGGACGGACAGCCGTCTCAGGACCGTGATGGACACGATCACCGGCAAGCGGGCCGACCCGGGCAACGTGGTCACGACGATCGACCCGGACGTGCAGAAGGCGGCGTACGACGCGCTCGGTGACAAGAAGGGCGCGGCCGTCGCGATCGATCCGAAGACCGGCAGGATCCTGGCGGTCGTGTCGACACCGTCGTTCGACCCGTCGACGCTGACGGACGCCAACGCCGCGGGTACGGCCTGGAAGACGCTCAACGCGGACTCCGACAAGCCGCTGACCAACCGCGCACTGCGCCAGCCACTGCCGCCGGGCTCGACGTTCAAACTGGTCGTCGCGGCCGCGGCGCTGGAGGACGGGCTGTACTCGTCCGTGGACGAGAACACGAAGAGCCCGGACCCGTACACGCTCCCGGGCACCACCCACGACCTGTCCAACGAGAACCCGAACGCGCCCTGCGAGAACGCGACGATCCGTACCGCGCTGCAGTACTCCTGCAACAACGTCTTCGCGAAGATGGCCGTCGACCTGGGCCAGGACAAGGTGCGGGCGATGGCCGAGAAGTTCGGCTTCAACGACACGGAACAGGACGTGCCGGTGCGGGCCTACACCAGTGCCTACCCCTCGGGCCTGGACAGGTCCTCCACTGCCCTGACGGGCATCGGCCAGTACAACGTCACCGCGACCCCCCTCCAGATGGCCATGGTGTCGGCCGCAATAGCCAACGGCGGCAAGCTGGTCTCTCCGCACATGGTCTCGCAGATCACCGACAGCGGCGGTGACGTGCTGAAGAACTACGACGACAGCGCGAGCACCAAGGAGATCGTCAGCTCCTCGACCGCCGGGCAACTGCAGTCCGCGATGCAGACGGTGGTGGAGAAGGGCACCGGCACGAACGCCCAGATATCGGGCGCCACCGTGGGCGGCAAGACCGGCACGGCCCAGCACGGCGAGAACAACAGCAAGACGCCGTACGCCTGGTTCACGTCCTACGGCAAGGAGGGCGGCAAGGAGGTCGCCGTGGCCGTCATGGTCGAGCAGTCGAACGCGACCCGCTCGGAGGTCAGCGGCAACGGCCTGGCCGCCCCCGTGGCCAAGGCCGTGATGGAGGCGGCTCTCAAGAACTGAGTCCAGTCTGCTACTTCACGCCCAGAATCTGCTCCACCGGGTCAATGGCGAAGTACACCAGGAACAGCGCGGACACCCCCCACAGCAGCCAGTGCACCTCCTTGGCCTTCCCCAACACCGCCTTGATGAGGACGTAGGCCAGGAACCCCGCCCCGATGCCGTCGGTGATCGAGTAGGTGAACGGCATCGTGGCGATGGTCAGAAACGCCGGGATGGCGATCTCGTACCGGTCCCAGTCGATGTGCTTGACGTGCGTCATCATCAGGAACCCGACCGCGATCAGCGCAGGCGCAGCCGCCTGCAGCGGCACGATCGTCAGCAACGGCGTCAGAAACAGCGCGAGCCCGAACAACCCGCCGGTGATCAGGTTCGCAAAGCCGGTGCGCGCCCCCTCGCCCACACCGGCCGCCGACTCGATGTAAGCGGTGTTGGAGGAGGCGGACCCCAGACCGCCGGCCACCGCCGCCGCGCCGTCGATGAACAGCACGCGTCCGATCCCCGGCACCTGCCCGTTCTCGTCGAGCAGTCCGGCCTCCGCGCTGATGCCGACGATGGTGCCCATGGCGTCGAAGAAGTCCGACAGGATCAGGGTGAAGACCAGCAGGACGGCGGTGAGGATGCCGGCCTTGGCGAAGCCGCCGAACAGGCTGAAGTGACCGACGAGCCCGAAGTCGGGGGTGGAGACGATCTTGTCGGGCACACGTGGGGTGGTCAGGCCCCAGCTCTTGATGTCCGCCACCGCGTCGATGACGATCGCGACGATCGTCATGGTCACGATGCTGATCAGGATGGCGCCCTTCACCTTGCGGGCGAGCAGCGCGATGGTGAGCAGCACGCCGAGACAGAAGACGAGGACGGGCCAGCCGGTCAGCCGGCCCACGGCCCCCAGCTGCACCGGCACGGTGGTCTGTGCCGCGTCCGGGATACGGCTGACGAACCCGGCGTCCACGAAGCCGATGAAGGCGATGAACAGACCGATGCCGACGCCGATCGCCTGCTTGAGCTGCTGCGGAATGGCGTCCATGATCGCCTTCCGCAGTCCGGTGACGACCAGGACGCAGATCAGGATGCCCTCGAGGACGACGAGGCCCATCGCGTCGGACCAGCTCATCAACGGGGCGAGCTGGAAGGCGACGACGGCGTTGAGGCCTAGGCCCGCGGCGATGGCGAGCGGGAGGTTGCCGCCCACGCCCATGATGATCGTCATCACACAGGCCACCAGGGCGGTGGCGGTGACGAGTTGGCCGGTGTCGAGGCTGTGGCCGAACTTGTCCTTCGCGCTGCCGAGGATGATGGGATTCAGGACAAGGATGTAGGCCATCGTGAAGAACGTGGCGAAGCCGCCGCGTATCTCCCGGCCGAAGGTGGATCCCCGCTCGGAGATCCTGAAGAACCGGTCGACGCCGTTCGCCGCTGGTGGCGCGGCACTCGGCAGGTCGGTCGTCTTCCTGGTGTCGGACATGGCGGGTGCTCCTAGGTGCCTGATTGATCAGTGTGCGGATGCTGGCTGGATTGTTCCCGCGGTGAACCCGTTTCAGGTTTTCTCCGTGTTACGGAATCGGTCGACCCGCCGGGCTTCGTTCGAGGTGCCGTACAGATTCGAAGCCCCGTGCGAACCCGGCAGTTTGACCACTGCTACGCTCCGGATCTCGTCCGGGCCTCCTCCGGATGATCACATGTCTCACATGTCTCACATGTCATCTACATGCCACACGTAGAGAGGGCGCCCGTGGGCACTGTCGTCGACGATGCAGCCTCCGTGGAGTTTCATGCCTTCTTCGAGCGGCACTACGCCGAACTGTCCCGGTTCGCCCACCTGCTGACCGGCGAGGCGGATGCCGCCGACGATCTTGCCGCCGACGCACTGCTCGCCCTGTGGCACCGCTGGGACCGGGTGCGCGCCGCGGACCACCCGGCCGCGTACGCCCGCGGAGTCGTCGCCAACCTGGCCCGCACTCGGATCCGCAGCGCCGTGCGTGAGCGCCGGCGGATCTCGCTGTTCTGGTCGCAGCGCGAGGAGAAGACCGAGAATCCAGACATGGCAGGCGTTGTCGACGTCCAGGAGGCGCTGCGCAGGCTGCCGTTCAGGAAACGGGCGTGTGTGGTGCTCCGGCACGCGTTCGACCTGTCGGAGAAGGACACCGCTCTCGCTCTGGGTGTTTCCGTGGGTACGGTTAAGTCCCAGACGTCCAAGGGGATGGCCGAGCTGCAGAAGATCCTCGGCTCCCAGGGCGTACCGCAGAGGGTGCACGCGGCGATGGCGCGCGGCGGCGAGAGTGGAGGGACGGGCCGATGAGGCAGCAGGACGTGCACGACGAGCTGCGCGCCCGGCTGCACGAGACGGCCGAGGCACACCAGCCGGACCGGGCCAGGATCCTGGCGCGGATCGAGCGGGGCATGAGCGAGCACAGCCGCCCCGACCACCGGGCGACCCGTCCGCCGGTGTGGGGCTGGGCCCGGGTGGTGAGTGCGACGGCCGCGGTCGCCGGCATGCTCGCGGTCGGCGGTTACGCGGTGGCGTCCGCGGTGAAGGACGACACTCCCCCGCAGCGGCAGACGGTCTCGGTCGCCCCGACGCCCACGCCGTCCCCCGATGCGACGGGACGGGCGCCCGTCCCGCCGGCGGGCCGGACGCCGAGCACCGCCCGACCGCCCCACAAGCCGAGCAACACCCCTGCCGGCAAGCCCTCCGCCGCCGTGCCGACGCCCGCCGACGGTCCGCTGCGGTCGGACGGCTCGGTGGACCCGCACAGCAACGACTTCTGGGCGCAGAGCGACATCACGCTCAGGACGAGCCGGCAACTGACCGCCCTGACCGTGCAGTTGAAGGTCGCCCAGACCGGCGGGGTCAGCTCGACCGGCGCGTGGCGCTCGCTGCCCGAGCAGGACTTCGACCTCACGGTCGGCGAGCAGAACGGCTTCCTCGTCTACACCTGGACGCTCAAGGCGGGCCGTACGGTCCCCACGGGCGAGTGGGTGTTCGCCGGGCAGTACAACCACCAGCACGGCGGCCGCGACGCCACGGGCGACACCTACGCGATCACGGGAACGGCGGACGGCACGCAGCGTGCGGTCGGCGGCGGCTTCGAGGCCCACACCAACGGTGCGGGCGACTCGTAGACAGCTCTTGATCCAGAACCTCGCGCAAAAAATCTTGAAAAGGGCGGCAACCCGTTCCTCGGCGGCGGCAACCAGGAAGTACAGGACGACTTCTTCACCTGCAGCTGAGTGAACATTCAAGTACGACGGGACTTCGCCCCTTGAGCACCCACAAGAGACACCTCACCCGCCGCCGGGTGCTCGGGGCCTCCGCGCTCGGTGTCGCCGCCACCGGTGCCGCCGTAGCGGGAGGCGCCGGTCTGCTGTCGTCCGCGTCCGCCGCGGCCTTCGGCTACCAGGACGACGGCAGGAACTACGTCGTCGACACCGGGGCCTTGCTCGTCTTCAAGGTCTCCAAGACGACCGGTGACCTCACGTCCCTCGTCTACCGGGGCAAGGAGTACGAGGGCTACGGCGGCAGGCACTCGCACGTCGAGTCGGGGCTCGGGGCCTCCACCGTCACCATCAAGCAGTCGGGTCCGACGATCCTGATCAAGGTCGTGCACGGTGCGATCACCCAGTGGTACGCGGCCCGCAGCGGCCAGAACAACGTGTACCTGTGGACGAACAAGACCGATGCGTCCTTCACAGCGACCCGCTACATCGTCCGCCTCGAGCCCGGCATGTTCCCCAACACCGGCTCGGACGCCTGGGACTCGACGAGGGACAGGATCATCGAGGCGGGTGACGTCTGGAAGAGCCCGGACGGCACGACCCACTCCAAGCACTACTCGGGCAAGCGGACCATCGACTACGACTACGTCGGCCTCACCACCGGCTCGGTCGGCCTCTGGATGGTCCGCTCCAACCACGAGAAGGCCTCCGGCGGACCCTTCTACCGCTCGCTGCTGCGGCACTCGAACGACGGCGGCGCGGGCCTGTACGAGATCCTGCACTACAACGAGGCCCAGACGGAGGCGGAGCGCTTCGGCCTGCAGGGGCCGTACGTCATCGCCCTCACCGACGGCGGCGCCCCCTCCTCCGCGCTCTTCCAGGCGAACCTGGACACCTCGTGGGTGGACGGGCTCGGCGTCACCGGCTGGGTCGGCAAGGCGGGCCGCGGCAAGGTGGCGGGTGTCGGCCTGAAGGGCATGGACGCCAAGTACCCCTACACCGTGGGCTTCGCGAACGCGGACGCGCAGTACTGGGCGAAGGCCGCGGCCGGCACCGGCGCCTTCTCCTGCAAGGGGATGCTGCCGGGGACGTACACGCTGACCGTCTACAAGGGCGAACTCGCCGTGCACACCGAGTCGGTGAAGGTGACGGCGGGCGGTACGACGTCCCTGCACACCCTGGGCATCACCGGTGACCCGTCCGCCGCGTCCACCGTCTGGCGGCTGGGCGACTGGGACGGAACGCCCGGCGAGTTCAAGAACGCCGAGCTGATGACGTACGCGCATCCCTCCGACGGCCGCGCGGCCAAGTGGACCGGCAACGTCACCATCGGCGGCGGCAGCGAGGCCGCGTCCTTCCCGGCGTACATGTGGAAGGACGTCAATGACGGCATCCTGGTCTACTTCAAGCTGACCGAGGCGCAGGCCGCGGCGGCGCACACGCTGCGGGTGGGGGTGACGGACGCGTTCGCCGGCGGGCGGCCGCGGGTGGCCGTGAACGACTGGCTTTCGGCCATTCCCACAGCACCCACACAGCCCTCGACTCGTTCCCTCACCACGGGCTCGTACCGTGGAAACAACCACACCTTCACTTTCAACGTCCCTAACAGTGCGTGGAAGACGGACACCTCCCAGTACAACGTCCTGAAGATCAACATCGTGAGCGGTTCGGGCGGCACGGCCTATCTCAGCGCCGGCACGTCGTTCGACTGCCTGGACCTGCTGGCCTGAGCCCCCCTCGGTCAGCAGAAGAACGCCCCGCCGGTGACGACCGGCGGGGCGTTTCGCCTCCGGCGAGTGGACGCAGTCCACGAACCACGCGCTGCCGGCCGGCCCCCGCCACGGCACGGTGCTGCCGGTGACGGGGGCCGAGTACGAGTGGCTGCTCGCCGCCTACGGGGACGGGCTCAGCTGACGAAGTACGTCGGGTTCGGCAGCTTGTAGGTGCGGTCGGCGTAGCCGCCGTCCAGGTCCGAGTACTGGTCGCCGAAGTTGGCGACGATCTCGTAGCCGAGGTCGTCCTCGATGTGCTTGCGGGTGCCGGACTTGTACTGGACGGTCGTGCAGGTCCAGGTGCCCGGCGTGGCGCAGGCGCTGAGATAGGCCGGCGGGTTCGCCTTGTCCTTGAGGAACATGTGGTCGGCGTCGAGGTTCACATCGGCGCCGATCTTCTTCAGGTTCGCGACGGCGGCGGTGCGCTGCGCCTCGCTCAGACCCGAGTTGTAGAAGACCTCGACGCCCTTGGACTCGGCGTACCGGACCAGCTCGGCGCTGCCGAACACGCCCGGGCGGTCGGCCTTGTTCACGTAGTCGGCCCAGGTGGTCGGGTTGTACGTGTAGTTGTAGCGCTTCTCGTAGTCGAGGCTGAGCAGCAGCGTGTCGTCGATGTCGAACATGACCGCGGGCTTCTCGCCCCGGTGGTGCGCCTTGCGGGCGGCCTGGTCGATGTACTTCCTGGCGGCGGCGTCGATGTGCGCCAGATCCTGGGCGTACGGGCTGTCCGGGGACGCCTGGTACACGCCGCCCGCGTCGGCCGTGGTGCCGTAGTAGGTGTCGATGTCCTTCACCAGGAGGCCGATGTTGTACGGCTCGTGGGTGGAGTTGGCCGTGGACTGGCCGGCCGTGGCCGCACCGGCGCCGTAGAGGGCGCCGCCGGCGAGGGCGCACGCCGCGGCGATCGCCGCGATACGAAATGGCTTATGCATGACAGGTTTCTACGCGCGTCACCCCGGTGGACGCGAGACCCGTTGCCTGATCGATATCTCTTCGGTAGGCAAAAAACGGGTCAAGCGCCCTGGACGGGAGGGTTCCGGATCGGTACCGCTCAGGTCACCGTCGCCCCGCTCGTCGTCGAGCCGGTGTTGGAGTTCCCGGTGAAGCCGTTGCCGGCGTTGCCCCAGGCGGCCTGCCGGCCAGGGTGATGACGGGGCGGAGGTACGGGCGTGGGGAGAGCCGGGCCGGCAGTTCGGGCCGGGTGACGTAACGGCCGACCGGGCGGCCTGCGACGCGCAGGACGGGCGAGTCGGTGGTCGTCATCAGGTGCTCACCACTTTCGGTGGCGCCCAGGTGGCGCCGAGCTCGGAGTAGAGGGAGAGGGTGTCGGCGGCGGCTGCGACGAGTCCGTCGATGCCGGGCACGACCCTGCGGCCCTCGTCGGGGACCGGGTGCCAGGCCGCGGCCGGCAGCGGGACCGGGTCGGGGGCCTGCCGAATCGCTTCAACGACCTTCATGAAGGCGCCCGTCGCGTCCGGGGTGACCAGGAGGTCGGCGCCGTCGGTGAGGTGGTCTACCAGGTTCTCCAGCAGGTCGGTGCGGCCGTACTCGTACTCCTCGGGGCCGTGGTCGGCGCGCTGGAGCAGGACGCGGTCCTGCTTGTACCAGTAGGTGATCCGGCCGCGGGTGCCGTGCACGACGACATACGGCTCGTCGTCCTGCTCGGCGCACAGGGTCGCGGCGACGGTGACCCTGCGGCCCGGTGCGGTGGTGATGCGGACGCAGGAGGTGTCGTCGGATTCGATGTCGTTGGCGCGCAGCAGTTCGAGCTCGATGCCGGTGACGTCCTCGGCGCGTGTGGTGCCGTTGACGGCGAGCGCGGTGGCCACGGCGTGCGCGAGGGGGTTGGTGAGCACGCCGTCGATGACGTCGACGCCGTTCAGACGCCGTTTGCCCGCCCAGGGCGCCCGCCGGTAGTAGGCCTCGGGGCGCACCCAGGCACCGGCCCCGCCGATGCCGACGAGCTCGCCGACGGCGCCCTCGGCGACCATCCCGAGGACGGCGGGGACGGCGTGCGAGCCCAGCGACTGGAAGCCGATCTGGCAGACCACGCCCGCCTCGGCGACCCCGTCGGCCATCCGCCGGAACTCGGCGTACGACGGCGCGGGCGGCTTCTCCAGGATCAGGTGGACACCTTTGCGGGCGGCCGTCAGGGCCAGGTCGGTGTGGGTGGGGATCGGGGTGCAGATCACGGCGATCCGGGCGCCGGTGGAGTCGAGGAGCGCGCCGAAGTCGGCGGACTGCTCGGGCGTGCCGAGGCCGTCGGGGATCTCGTGCGCGGTCAGCGGGGTCAGCTCGCAGATGCCTGCCAGCCGTACGATCCCCTTGTCCTGGAGCCGGCGGATGTTGTCCAGGTGCCAGCGGCCGTGGCCGCGCGCGCCCGCCAGGACGAGGTCTACGGTGCTCATGGGGTCCTCCCTGCGCCCGCGCCGTGCGCCACCTCTCGGTCGGCTTCCTCGGCGCTGCCGATCTTTGTGTGCAGGGTAGGCGTCCAGCCGGGGTCGGCCGTGACGTCGCGTTCGCTCCCCTCGGGGACGACGTACCGGTTGTCGTCGACGCGCACCTGTCCGGAGCGGACGCGTGGTGCGCGCTGGACGACGGACTCGAACCGGTTGTGGTGCAGGGTCACCCGCCGCTTGCCGCGGTTCCCCGTCGCCGAGTCGTCGTTGCCGATCAGCATCGCCTTGGTGTCCTTGGTGAAGATCTGGACGAAGTTGTCGAAGCCCGCGAAGCCGTTCCGCCACGGCTTGGTGGGGTTGAAGTTCTGCAGGCTGTAGTAGAAGACGCTGATCACCGGGTGGGCGATGAAGCCCAGCATGAGCAGGGCCGCCGGGGCGATCAGCAGATACGGCAGCCTGCGCGGCGTGGCGGGGGCACGGCGCCGCCGGGGTGGCGCGGGCGGGTTCGCCACGGCTGCGACCTGGGCCATGACAGGGTCTCCGTTCTCGGTACGGCCGGCTCTTGCGGGGCAAACGCTTTCTCGGTGCGCATGGGGGTGCCGCTTGCGGCTACGGGGGCACGGTCAACCTGCGTAGGAGTCCGGTACCTTGCCCGGCCGGGCCAGGAACTCGAAGTCGCAGCCTGTGTCCGCCTGGGTGATCTGGTCGTTGTAGAGGGCGCCGTAGCCGCGTTCGTAGCGGGTGGGCGGGGGTGTCCAGGCCGCCCTGCGGTGCTCCAGCTCCTCGTCGGCCACGTGGAGATGGAGGGTGCGTGCCTCGACGTCGAGGGTGACGAGGTCGCCCGAGCGGACGAGGGCGAGCGGGCCGCCGACATACGACTCGGGGGCGATGTGCAGCGCGCAGGCGCCGTAACTCGTGCCGCTCATCCGGGCGTCGGAGATGCGGACCATGTCCCGTACACCCTGCTTGAGGAGGTGGTCGGGGATCGGCAGCATGCCGTACTCGGGCATGCCGGGGCCGCCCTTGGGGCCGGCGTTGCGCAGCACCAGCACGCTGTCGGCCGTGATGTTCAACTCCGGGTCGTCGATGGTGCGTTGCATGGTCCTGTAGTCGTCGAAGACGACCGCGGGACCGGTGTGCTTGAGCAGGTGCTGTTCGGCGGCGATGTGCTTGATGACGGCGCCGTCGGGGCAGAGGTTGCCGCGCAGGACGGCGACTCCGCCCTCGGCGGCGACCGGGTTCTCGCGGGTGCGGATGACGTCGTCGTTGTGGACGACGGCGCCCTCGATCTGCTCGCCCAGAGTGCCGTTGACCGTCAGCCGGTCCAGGTGCAGCAGGTCGGTGATCCGCGAGAGGAAGGCGGGCAGGCCGCCGGCGAAGTAGAAGTCCTCCATGAGGTACGTCTGTCCGCCGGGACGGACGTCGGCCAGCACCGGCACGGTCCGCGCGATGCGGTCGAAGTCGTCGAGGGTGAGCGGGACTTGGGAGCGGCCCGCCATCGCGATCAGGTGGATGACGGCGTTGGTGGAGCCGCCGAGTCCGAGCACCGTGGTGACGGCGTCCTCGAAGGCCTCGCGGGTGAGGATTCCGGACGGCTTGAGCCCGGTCCAGGCGAGGTCCACGGCTCGGCGCCCGGAGGCGGCGGCCATCCGCTCGTGCCCGGAGTCGACGGCCGGGATCGAGGAGGCGCCCGGCAGCGTCATGCCGAGGGCTTCGGCGGCCGCGGTCATCGTGGAGGCGGTCCCCATGGTCATGCAGTGGCCGGGGGAACGGGCCAGCCCGCCCTGCAGCTCCCGCAGTTCGCAGTCCGTCAGGTTGCCGGCGCGGTGCTCGTCCCAGTACTTCCACATGTCGGTGCCGGAACCGAGGGTCTCACCTCGCCAGTGCCCCGGCAGCATCGGTCCGGCGGGCACGAAGACCGACGGTACGTCGGCCGAGGCGGCGCCCATGAGGAGCGCCGGGGTCGACTTGTCGCAGCCGCCGAGCAGCACCGCCGCGTCCACCGGATACGACCGCAGCAGCTCCTCCGTCTCCATCGCGAGCAGGTTGCGGTAGAGCATGGGGGTCGGCTTCTGATAGGTCTCCGAGAGCGTGGCGACCGGGAACTCCAGCGGAAAGCCACCCGCCTGCCACACGCCCCGTTTGACCGCCTCGGCGCGCTCGCGCAGATGGACGTGGCAGGGGTTGATGTCGGACCACGTGTTGAGCACGGCGATCACCGGGCGGCCCCGGTACTCCTCCGCCTCGTAACCCAGCTGGCGCATACGGGCGTTGTGCGACCAGGTGCGCAGCCGGCCGCCGGTGCCGTACCACTGATGACTTCTGAGTTCCTCGGGGCGCAGTTTGTCGGTCACAGCGACCATCCTGCGGCTATGGCGGCGACCTCGGCGCGCTCGTCCTCGGAAAGGGTGCTGCTCGGGGGGCGGACGTCGCGGCGGCACAGACCGAGCGAGGCGAGGGCCTCCTTGACGACGGTGACGTTGTCGGCGGAGCCGTTCGCCGCGCGGAGTTCCTCGAAGCGGCGGATCTGCTCCCAGACCTTCATGGCGCCCGGGTAGTCGCCGGATCGAAGCGCTTCGATCATGTTCAGCGAGACGGACGGGGCGACGTTCACGAGTCCGGAGGTGAAGCCGGTGGCTCCCGCGGAGAAGTACGAGGGCGCGTAGGGCTCGGCGAGACCGGCGACCCACACGAAGCGGTCGAGCCCCGCGTCCCGTGCGAAGGCGGCGAACTTGGCCGCGTCGGGGACGGCGTACTTGACCCCGATGACGTTCGGGCAGGCGTCGGCGAGCTCGGCGAGGCGTGCGCCGGCCAGCTGGGCGTTGCGGATGTAGGGGACGACGCCCAGCTCGGGGACGGCCTCGGCGACTGCGCGGTGGTAGTCGACCCAGCCGCCCTGGGAGACGTACGGATGGACGGGCTGATGGACCATCACCATCTGGGCGCCGTGCTCACGGGCGTGCCGTGCGGAGGCGACGGCGGTGGGCACGTCGTGGCCGACGCCGACGAGGATCGCGGCGCGCTCGTCGGCCTCCTCGATGGTCAACTCGGTGACAAGACGGCGCTCTTCGGGGGAGAGCGCATAGAACTCGCCGGTGTTTCCGTTGGGGGTGAGGATGCTGATTCCGCCCTCCAGCAGCCGACGCAGCAGGGCCCGGTGGGTGTCCTGGTCGACGGTGCCGTCCTCGGCGAACGGGGTCACCGGGATCGCCACCACATCGGCCAGGGCCGTCCGTTGGGCCTCGAACGTCATGCTGCTCATGCGGTGCCTTCCTGGTTGTCCGTGACCGCCTGGGGGAACGCCCGCTCGACGAAGGACGCGATATGGACGTGCAGGGCGCGGGCCGCGCCGTCGGCGTCGCCCGCCAGGGCGAGCCGCAGGATCTCCCGGTGCTCGCCGGCCTCCTGCTCCCAGGAGGGCGAGGCCGCCCAGGCCACCGCGGAGACGAGGGCCGCCTGGTCGCGGACCTCGTCGAGCATGCGGCCGAGCAGCGGGTTTCCGCAGGGCAGATACAGGGCGCGGTGGAACTCCCGGTTGGCGAGGGACCGTTCGGCCATGTCGGTGGCGTCGTCGGCCCTGGTCAGCGCGGTGCGTGCGGCGTCGAGTGAGGCCCCTCGCCGCACCGCACGCCTGAGCGCCTCGGGCTCCAGCAGCAGCCGCACGTCGTAGACCTCACGCGCCATGTCCGCGTCCACCATGCGCACCGTGACGCCCTTGTACTGGTTCATCACGACGAGCCCGGTGCCGGCCAGGGTCTTGAGCGCCTCGCGCACGGGGGTCTTGGACACCCCGAACTGTGCGGCGAGCTCGGTCTCGACCAGGGCCCGGCCCGGCGTCAACTGTCCGGTGAGGATGCGGTGTTTGATCGCGTCCAGCACGTACTGCGTGCGGGACGGGATCGGCGTGGGCGTGGGCACAGAGGTCATGCGCGCCTCTCGGATGTCACGTGTCAGATCTCGGGTATCTGATCTCGTGTATCGCGTCTCATATATGACGTACGAAGTACGACGCGTTGAAGGTAGGAGGGGCCGCATGTTTCGTCAATGCTTCTGACAAAGGGAGTTGGGGTTGCGGGGTCGGCCGATCAGACGGTCGTGGTCTCGCCCTCACGGGCTGTGGCGGTGCGGCCGCCGAAGGCCGCGGCGGCCCGTTTCGTCGCCGACTCCTCGGTGAGCGTGGGTCCGACGTGGGTGACGAGCAGTCGACTCACGGTGGCCGCGCGGGCCGTGGCGCCGGCGTCCTCGGGGGTCAGGTGCACCTGTTCGCCTTCGTGATGGGCGTCGATGTCGGCCTCGCACAGGAACAGGTCGGCGTCGGCGGCGAGTTGGCCGAGCGCCTCGCAGGGGCCGCTGTCCCCGGAATAGGCGAGCACTCGCCCCTCGGTTTCCGCGCGCAGCCCGTAGGCCTCGATGTCGTGCTTGACGGCGCGGGAAGTGAGGAGCAGGTCGCCGTGCCGGGCGGTGTGGCCGTCGTGCAAGGTCCGGAAGTCGAGGATGCCGCTCAGGAATCCGGCATCGGGGCGCCCGAAGAACCCGGCGAGGCGCAAGGCACAGTCGCCGGGTGCGTAGACTGGGATGGGCGAGGGCGGAGTGAGTCCCCCGTAGGCCAGTCCGTACACCGCGGACAGCAGATCGGCACTGTGGTCGGCGTGCAGGTGCGAGATCCAGATGGCGCTCAGCCGCGCAGGGTCCGTGTGCCGCTGCAACTCCGCGAAACTGCCGGGTCCGGCGTCCACCCATACCTCGGCGCCCCCACCGCGCAGGAGATGCCCGGAGCAGGGGCGGCCGGGCCGCGGGTGCGGGGAGGCCGTGCCGAGGACGGTGAGGGCGAGGGGCATGCGGAGAGCTTACGGTCCGCTCGCACACCACGCCCCTCGGTCCCGGCACACGCACCCGGCTCGTGCCCACGTGGGCCCACGTCGCCTCGATCAGCGGTCGGGCCCGGCGGCGCGGCGACCGAAATCCGCGGCGGGCTAGCTCCCGGCCCCCGCCGACGCCCGGTCACCGCATCCGCGGCCAGCCCGGGGCCGGACGCCATCGCCGCGCACATCACGGCGTGCGTGTCCACCCCGGGTCCCGCCCGCTGAGCCCCACCGCCCGGTCGGGCAGCGGAGCATCCGGCGGTACGGGCACCACGGGCCCGAAGATGCCGCCGCCGCGGGTCGGGTCGTTGGCCGCGGCCAACAGGAAGTCGTGGGAGGCATGCAGGGCGGCAGGGTCGGGGGTGTAGTCCTGGCCGGTGGCGCGGGCCAGGTCCCAGCCGTGGATGACCAGTTCGTCGACGGCGACGGCAGCAGCGACCTCGCCGGGCAGGTCGATGCCGCCGGCCCTGGTCATACCGGTCCGGGCGACCGGGTCGCGCCAGGCCTCGGCCAGTTCATCGAGAGCCTTGGGCAGGGCCTCGCGCCAGTCGGGGGCGAGGTCCGGGGCGGCGGCGCCGGGGTTGGTGTCGGTCGTGCCCCCCAGGTCCTTGCGGGCCGCGTCGCGGAAGGCGACGGACAGTCCGAGCAGATGGCCCAGCATGTTGCGCACCGCGCAGTCCGGGCAGGGCGTCGGATCCGCCAGCTGCTCGTCGCTCACGCCCTCCGCGAGCCGCGCGACGACGCGCGTCTGGGGTCCGAGGTCGAGGGTCGTGTCACTCATGCACTGCTCCTCACGGTCGGGTCTCGTCGATGTGGACCGACCGCGCCCCCGAAACTCATCGCAGCCCCGGTTAGGGCACTTGCCTCATCCCCGGCCGGGGGCCTTAGACCCACCATGGCCAGGCATGACGACATCGACATGGGCGGTCGTGCGGGTCCTGCGCGACCGCAGCGCGGGTCTGTATCTCGCCGGCGCGGTGATCTCCGGCTTCGGGACGTCGGCGCTGTGGCTGGCGTCCGGCGTATGGGTCAAGGAGCTGACCGGCTCGGACGGACTGGCCGCGCTGTGCCTGCTCGCCATGTGGGCGCCCACGCTCGCCGGCCCCCTGCTCGGCACCCTCGCCGACCGGCTCCGCCGCAAACCCCTTCTGATCGGCACGAACCTACTCCTGGCCGCCCTCCTGCTCACCCTCTTCGCCGTCGGCTCCCCGGGCCGGCTGTGGCTGCTCTACACGGTCCTGTTCGTGTACGGCGCCGCGGGCGTCGTCCATGACGCGGCCGAGTCGGCCCTCGTCGCGGCCGCCGTCGACCGGTCCCTGCTGGGCGACTTCAACGGGCTGCGCATGACGGCGACCGAGGGCATGAAGCTGGTCGCCCCACTCGCGGGCGCGGCCCTCTTCGCAGCGTACGGCGGCCCGGGCGTCGCCCTGCTGGACGCCGTCACGTTCGTCCTGGCCACGGGCCTGTACGCCCTGCTGCGGGTCCGCGAGCAGAACCCGCAGCCGCCCGGCCGTCGAGCACCGACCGCGGACGGCATCAGGTACCTCTGGCAGCACGCCCGGCTGCGCCCCCTCGTCCTGGCGGGCGCCACGACGATGTTCTGCGCGGGCCTGTCCGGGGCGCTGCTCTACGCCGTCATCGACGGCCTCGGCCACTCCCCCGACTACGCCGGTGTCCTGTACGCCGTCCAGGGCATCGGCTCGGTGGCCGTCGGCCTGGCCTCCGGTCCGGCCCTGCGCCGCCTGGGCGAACACCGCTTCGCGGCCTACGGGATCGCCCTCACGGGCGTCGCGATCGCCGCCCGGGCCACCCCCTCGGACCTGGTGGCCCTGCTGTGCAGCGCGGCGATCGGAGCAGGGCTCCCCTGCGTCCTGATCGCCGCACTGACCGCCGTACAGCACGAGACACCGAACGCTCTGCTCGGCCGCACAGCCGCCACGGCGAACACCGTCCTCTTCACGCCGAACGTACTCGGTCTGGCCACGGGGGCAGCCCTGGTCGAACTCACGGACTACCGACCCCTGCTCATAGCCCTCGGCGCAACCCTGCTACCCACGGCCACCCGACTCCTCCAAAGCCCGGCAACCACCGACCGCACCGCCTCCAGGTCACGGTCCGATGCCAACCCGGCGTGATACAGCCGCAGTTCGACCGCCCACGCCGCGTCCGCGGCCAGCGCCCGCGGACTGCCACCCATCCCCGGCAAAGGGCGCCGGCAGGCCCCTGCCGCAACCCTGCCGGCCGCCTCCATCAAATGCCCGGCGAGCACCGAGCACACCGCCTCCAGGTCGCCGCCCGACGCCAACCCCGCACCCCGCAGCCGCAGTTCGACCGCTCCGACGCCCTGTCCACGCAGATCCGCGGCCGGCGAAACCGTGCTGCCGACTTGTCGCCGCCTCCCTCGCTCAGATGCCCGGCAAGCACCGAACACACCGCCTCCGAGTCGCCGCCCGACGCCAACCCCGCACCCCACAGCTACAGTTCGACCGCTCCGACGCCCTGTCCACGCAGATCCGCGGCCGGCGAAACCGTGCTGCCGACTTGTCGCCGCCTCCCTCGCTCAGATGCCCGGC
>NZ_JBFBBE010000030.1:0-15255 GCF_040682555.1 Streptomyces sp. NPDC051172 | reverse complement strand
AAGCACCGAGCACACCGCCTCGCCAACCCCGTGCGATGCAGCCGCAATTCGGCCGCCCCGGCGCCCTTCCCGGGCCGCATCCGCGGCCAAGGCGTCCGGCCCGGCGGAAAGTGCCGGCAGGCCCGTGGCACAGCCCTGCCGCCCACCGTCGCCCGGCCCCCTCAGAGCCCGGCAAGCGCCGACCGTACCGCCTCCAAGTCGCCGTCCGACGCCAACCCCGCGTGATACAGTCGTAGTTCGGTCGCTCCCCGGGCCTCGGCCTGCGCCGCGTCCGCGGCCAGCGTGGCCGGGCTGCCGCCCATCCCCGAGACCACGGGGAAGTTGGCGGCGATGACGGCCCCTTCCCGGCCGTGCTCGGCGAAGGGTGTCAGCAGGTCCGGGCCGCCCGTACACGGTACGACCACGCCGTTCGCGACGGAGAGGACGTGGGCGGGGTCCACGCCGGGATTGGCGCCGACGTGGTACGTCACGGGGTCGGCGTGCAGCAGGACCTGGAAGGCCTCGGGGGCCGCCGCGCGCACCGCCCGGACCGCGGTCTCCTGGAGCGTGCGGGCGGTTTCGTCGCGCCACGCGCGCGTGGCGGCCGCCTTCGCCTCGCCGAGCAGCTTCTCGACTCCGGCCCATCCGCCGTCATCGGGCGCACGCTGCCACAGCGGCTCCAGAGCGTTGCGTACGGCGGCTGCCAACTCGTCGGCCTCCAGGCCCTGTTCGCCGTAGCCCTCGCGGCAAGAAGTGCAGAAGCAGAGGGCCATCAGGTACATCCCGGCGTCGCCGAGGCCCACCCCGCCGGTCTTGTCGTGCGCGTGCAGATGCTGGAGGCCGTACCAGCCGAGGGACTCCAGTTCGGTACCGTGCGCTCCCGGTCGTACGGCCGCCTCGACGGCCAGGTCGACGAGGTACGCGCGCGTGGCGGGCTGCGCGATGCAGGGGGCCCACGGGTAGCGGTCGCCGTAGGCGTTGACGACGGAGGTGTCCGGGTGCTCGGCGCCCAGGCGGGAGTTGTGGGCGAGGACGACCCAGGTGTGCACCTCCAGGCCGGCGTCCGCGAGGGCCGCGGCCGCCTCGCCGTAGGCGTCTCCGGGCGCCCAGTCCCCGGCCGGGTAGGGGCGCAGCGCACGCCCTTCCCAGCGGCCGTCGGTGGGATACAGCACCGCCGCGTGCTCGGCGGTGACGATGCGGTGGCGCGGGTGGCGGGGCGTCAGCGCCCGCGTGGAGTGGTATGCGGAGGCCAGCGTCACCTGCTGCACACCCAGCTCGGCGATGCGACCCGCGGCCGCCGGGTCCCCGTTGACGTCCCAGGGGTAGACGAAAGTCGACGCCTTCACTTGCTCTCCGCCTTCACTTGTTCTCTTCCAACAGCGCATACCCACGCTCGATCAGCTCGGCGAGTTGCTTGACATGATCCTCGGTGGGCTCGTGCAGCGGCGGCCGGACCTCCCCGACGTCGAGCCCACGCAGCCGTACGCCCGCCTTGACCAGAGCGACGGCGTAACCGCGCCCCTGTGCGCGCAGTTCGACGAACGGTCGGTAGAAGCCGTCGAGGAGCCGGTGCGCGGTGGCGATGTCACCGGACTCCAGCGCCCGGTGGAAGGCGAGCGCGATCTCCGGGGCGAAGCAGAAGACGGCGGAGGAGTAGAGCGGGACGCCGATGGCCCGGTAGGCGAGCTGGGTCTGCTCGGCGGTCGGCAGGCCGTTGAAGTAGAGGAAGTCCCCGGGGACCTCGCTGCGCACGGCGCTGACGATGCGCTGCATGAGGTCCAGGTCGCCGAGGCCGTCCTTGAAGCCGATGATCCCGTCCGTGCGGGCCAGTTCGACGACGGACTCCGGGGTGAACACGGCGTTGTCACGCTGGTAGACGATCACGGGCAGTGCGGTCGCTGCGGCCACCTCCCGGTAGTGCCGCAGCAGCCCCTCCTGACCGGCGAGCACGAGGTACGGCGGCATGGCGAGCAGCCCGTCCGCCTCCGCGGCCTCCGCCACGCGCGCGTACCGGACGGCGAGCGCGGTGCCGTACCCCGCGCCGGCCACCACCGGCACCCGGCCGTCCGCCGCCTCCACCGCCACCCGCACGCACGCCTCGAACTCCTCGGGCGTGAGCGCATGGAACTCGCCGGTGCCGCAGCACGCGAAGACCGCAGCGGCCCCGCCCTCGACCCCGCGGCGCACATGCGCGCGGTACACGTCGAGGTCGACCGAGCCGTCGGGGCCGTAGGCGGTGACCGGGAAGAACAGCGGCCCGCTGGGGATGCCGAGTCGAGCGGCAAGAGGGACTGACGTCACGGGCACTCCCGATTCCGATGCTGATTCCACGGTCATGATCTGTGTCTACATTTCTGAACGCCACCACGCTAAGGTGCCCCTTTATGACCGGTCAAGCGCGCCCGGCAGCATCACATCAGCGGATTTCCCCATTTCGCAGAGCACTTGACGGGGTACGGCGCGGCTCCCTAGCGTGTCCATGGATGTGAATAGCGTGCACGCATGCGCCCCGCCAACCGAAGGAGAAGCGAGGATGCCAGCCCCCCGCACCGTTCTGCTCACCGGCGCCGCAGGCGGGCTCGGCACCCTGATGCGGAACCTGCTGCCGGCCTTCGGCTACGAACTGCGCCTCCTCGACATACGCCCGATCGAGGGCGACCCGGACGCCGTCACCGCGGATCTCGCCGACAAGAAGGCCCTGCGCGAGGCCGTGCGGGGCGTCGACGCGATCATCCACCTGGCCGGCATCTCCCTGGAAGCCCCCTTCGAGAAGATCCTCGCGGCGAACATCGAGGGCATGTACAACCTGTACGAGGCCGCGCGCGAGGAGGGCGTGGGCCGTATCGTCTTCGCCTCCTCCAACCATGCGGTGGGCTTCACCCCGCGCCCCCAGGCGAACGACCCGCTGATCCCCATCGACACCCCGCGCCGCCCGGACACCTTCTACGGCCTGTCCAAGTCCTTCGGCGAGGACCTCGCGCAGCTCTACTGGGACAAACACGGCCTGGAGACGGTCTCGGTACGCATCGGCTCCTGCTTCCCCGAGCCCACCAGCGTGCGCATGCTGTCCATCTGGCTGAGCCCGGCCGACGGCGCCCGCCTCTTCCACGCGGCCCTGACCGCCGAGAACGTCGGCCACACCGTCGTCTACGGCTCCTCGGCCAACACACGCCTGTGGTGGGACCTGTCCACGGCACGGGCGCTCGGCTACGAGCCGCAGGACGACTCCGAGCCGTACGCGGAAAAGCTGATCGCCGACCAGGGCGAACTGGACCCCGACAACATCGCCCACGCCTACCTGGGCGGCCACTTCGTGAGCGACCCGCCGATCTGGCCGTACTGACAGCGCCCCCACGGGGCCGCGGGGGCGCCCGGGCACGGAACGGGCCCGCCCGCCCCCGCATTCGGTCACCACGCCTGCCCGATCCCACGCCCCCACCCACAGCCCCGCAGGTCCGAGGCGGGCACTCCGCTCGGCAAACGGGCACATACGGGCAGCATCGGCCCTGCAACAGGCCTGGTCAGTGCCGCACGCCGGGGGTAGAACTTCCTGCGAGGGCCCCACCGGGCCCGAACGGGCAGCACGGCACGAGGGCAGGTGACGGCGATGACGGCGAACACTGCGAAGACCGCAGAGGAGCGCCAGCGGGAGATCGTGCGGACCGCGCGCGCCACCGGCTCGGTGGACGTCACCGCGCTCGCCACCGCACTGGGCGTGGCCAAGGAAACCGTACGGCGGGATCTGCGCGCCCTGGAGGACCACGGCCTCGTCCGCCGCACCCACGGCGGCGCCTACCCCGTGGAGAGTGCGGGCTTCGAGACGACGCTCGAGTTCCGCGCCACCAGCCACGTACCCGAGAAGCGCCGGATCGCCACCGCCGCGGCCGAACTGCTCGGGGACGCCGAGACGGTCTTCGTCGACGAGGGCTTCACCCCGCAGCTCATCGCCGAGGCGCTGCCCAGGGACCGGCCGCTGACCGTGGTCACCGCATCCCTGCCGGTCGCGGGCGCACTCGCCGAGGCCGACGCCATCTCCGTCCTGCTGCTCGGCGGCCGGGTCCGCTCCGGGACCCTGGCCACCGTCGACCACTGGACGACGAAGATGCTGGCCGGTTTCGTCCTCGACCTCGCCTTCATCGGCGCCAACGGCATCTCCCGCGAGCACGGCCTGACCACCCCCGACCCCGCGGTCGGCGAGGTCAAGGCGCAGGCCATCCGGGCCGCGCGCCGCACGGTGTTCGCGGGTGTGCACACCAAGTTCGGGGCGGTCAGCTTCTGCCGGTTCGCGGAGATCGGCGCACTGGAGACGATCGTCACGAGCACCCTGCTCCCCTCGGCCGAGGCCCATCGCTACTCACTGCTGGGCCCGCAGGTCATCCGCGTCTAGAGAACCCGTCCGCGCCCGCACGTCGCACGTCTGAAAGCCCAACTCACCTTCCCCCAGGGCACTCCCACGCCCGCAACCGCCCCTTATCTCCCCATATGTTCAGGAGCGATCCATGCGCACCCAGAGCCGACGACGGCCACCGCGAGCAACGCTCGCCATGGCCGCCGCAGGGACGCTGCTCGCCCCGCTGCTCTCCGGCTGTTGGGTCGGGGCGGGCGGGTCCGGTTCCGGCGGCAACTCCGTCAACGTCCTGATGGTCAACAACCCGCAGATGGTGGAGCTGCAGAAACTCACCGCCGCGCACTTCACCAAGGAGACCGGCATCAAGGTGAACTTCACCGTGCTGCCGGAGAACGACGTCCGCGACAAGATCAGCCAGGACTTCGCCAACCAGGCGGGCCAGTACGACGTGGCGACGCTCAGCAACTACGAGATACCGATCTACGCCAAGAACAGCTGGCTGCACGAGATGAACTCGTATGTCGCCAAGGACCCCGGCTACGACGAGCAGGACGTCCTGAAGCCGATGCGGCAGTCGCTGACCGCCGACGACGGAAAGCTCTACGGTCAGCCCTTCTACGGAGAGTCGTCCTTCCTGATGTACCGCAAGGACATCTTCGCCGAGAAGGGCCTGACGATGCCGGCCCACCCCACCTGGGACCAGGTGGCCAAGCTCGCCGCCGAGGTCGACGGGGCGAGGTCCGGGATGCGCGGCATCTGTCTGCGCGGCCTGCCCGGCTGGGGCGAACTGATGGCACCGCTCACCACCGTCGTGAACACCTTCGGCGGCACCTGGTTCGACAAGAACTGGAAGGCCGAACTCGACTCCCCCGCCTTCGAGAAGGCGACGAAGTTCTACGTCGACCTGGTACGCAAGCACGGCGAGTCCGGTGCCGCCCAGTCGGGCTTCGCCGAGTGCCTCAACAACATGACCCAGGGCAAGGTCGCCATGTGGTACGACGCCACCTCCGCGGCCGGATCCCTGGAGGCGAAGGGCTCCCCCGTCAAGGGCAAGCTCGGCTACGCCCCCGCCCCCGTCGAGAAGACCGACTCCTCCGGCTGGCTCTACACCTGGGCATGGGGCATCCAGAAGGCCTCCCGCAACCCCGACAAGGCCTGGAAGTTCGTGTCCTGGGCGTCCAGCAAGCAGTACGAGCAGCTGGTCGGCGACACCAGCGGCTGGTCCGACGTCCCCGCCGGCAAGCGCGCGTCGACGTACACCAACGCCGACTACCGCAAGGAGGCAGGCGCCTTCCAGGAGATGACCAGGCAGGCCATCGAGGGCGCGAGGCCCGACAACCCGGGAGTGCAGCCGCGCCCCGCGCCTGGCATCCAGTTCGTCGGCATCCCCGAGTTCACCGATCTCGGCACCAAGGTCTCCCAGGAGATCAGCGCAGCCATCGCAGGACGGCAGTCGGTCGACTCGGCGCTGAGGAAGTCCCAGCAGCTCGCCGAGAAGATCTCGAAGGAGTACGAGGGACGATGACCGCCACGACAACGGCTCCCCTGGCCGCAACTCCCGTACGCAGCACACGCCGGCCCTCCGCCCGGCTGAAGGCCTGGTCCACCCGGGCCCCGCTGCTGCCCGCCCTGGTCTTCATGATCGTGGTGACACAGCTGCCGTTCGTGGCCACCCTGGTGATCTCGTTCTTCGACTGGAACGCCCTGTATCCCAAGGCCCGCCGCTTCACCGGCTTCGACAACTACCAGCAGGTCCTGACCGACGCCGACCTGCGCCACTCGGTGTGGACGACGATCCTGCTGACGGTGACGGTGGTCCTGGTCAGCCTGGTGCTGGGCCTGGTGCTGGCCCTGCTCCTCGACCGGAGGTTCCGGGGCCGAGGAGTGGTCCGCACCCTGCTGATCGCCCCCTTCCTGGTGGTCCCGGTCGCCGCGGCCCTGCTGTGGAAGCACGTCCTCTACAACCCCGAATACGGCCTGCTCAACGGCCTGCTGCACTACGTGGGCGGCCCGCAGCCGGACTGGATGTCCAACACCCCGCTGCTCGCCGTCGAGGCATCGCTGATCTGGCAGTGGACGCCGTTCATGATGCTGATCCTCCTGGCAGGCCTGCAGAGCCGCGACAGCCAGCAGCTCGAAGCCGCACGCGTGGACGGCGCGAGCGACTGGCAGATCTTCCGCCACCTCACGCTCCCGCACCTGCGCAGGTATCTGGAGCTGGGCGCCCTGCTCGGCTCGATCTACATCGTCCAGAACTTCGACGCGGTCTTCACCATCACCTCGGGCGGCCTGGGCACCGCCAACCTTCCCTACACCGTCTACCAGAGCTTCTACCAGGCCCACGAGAACGGCCTCGCCTCGGCCGCTGGCGTACTGGTGGTCATCGGCTCGATCATCATCGCGACCTTCGCCCTGCGCGTCGTGTCGTCCCTGTTCCGCGAGGAGGTGTCCCGCGCATGAGCACGGTCGCCGTACGAACGAGCCCCCGCCGCAAGGGAGCCGGCCTGGGCCTGGTGGCCTGGCTGCTCGGCGTCGTCTTCTTCCTGCCCATCGCCTGGATGGCGCTGACGTCCTTCCACTCGGAGTCGGACGCGGCCACCAACCCGCCGTCCTTCGGCGCCGCCCTCACCCTCGACGGCTACCGCGAGTTCTTCGGCACGGGCGGCGGCGCGAGCCCCTGGCCGGCGCTGGTCAACTCCGCGGTGGCGTCGGTGGGTTCGACGGTCCTGGTCCTGCTGCTGGCCCTCCCGGCCGCGTACGCCCTCTCCATCCGCCCGGTGAAGAAGTGGACGGACGTCCTGTTCTTCTTCCTGTCCACGAAGATGCTGCCGATCGTGGCGGGCCTGCTCCCGATCTATCTGTTCGCCAAGAACACCGAGATGCTGGACAACATCTGGCTGCTGGTCATCCTCTACACCTCCATGAACCTGCCGATCGCGGTGTGGATGATGCAGTCCTTCCTCGCCGAGGTGCCGGTGGCGGTGATCGAGGCGGCGCAGATCGACGGCGCCCGGCTGCCGACGATCCTCGCGCGCGTGGTGACCCCCATCGCCCTGCCCGGCATCGCCGCAACGGCCCTGATCTGCTTCATCTTCAGCTGGAACGAACTTCTCTTCGCCCGAGTCCTGACCGGCGTGGTGGCCGAGACGGCCCCCGTCTTCCTGACCGGCTTCATCACCAGCCAGGGCCTGTTCCTGGCGAAGGTGTGCGCCGCGTCGCTCGTCATCTCCCTGCCGGTGCTCGCCGCGGGGTTCGCCGCCCAGGACAAGCTGGTCCAGGGCCTGTCACTGGGAGCCGTCAAATGAAGGCCGCCGTCATCGAGTCCGTGGGCCGCGCCGTCGTCACCGAGGTCCCCGACCCGACACCCGGCCCGCGCGAGGTCGTCGTCGAGGTCGCCGCCTGCGGCCTGTGCGGCACGGACCTGCACATCCTCCAGGGTGAATTCGCGCCCAAGCTGCCGATCGTGCCCGGACACGAGTTCGCGGGCCGGGTCGTCGGGGTGGGCACCCAGGTCACGGAGGTCGCGGTCGGCGACCGGGTGGCGGTCGACCCGTCTCTCTACTGCTACGAGTGCCGCTACTGCCGGACCGGTCACAACAACCTCTGCGAACGCTGGGCCGCGATCGGTGTCACGACGGCCGGAGGCGCGGCGCAGTTCGCGGTGGCGCCCGTGGCGAACTGCGTGAAACTGCCCGAGCACGTACGCACCGAGGACGCGGCCCTGGTGGAGCCCCTTTCCTGTGCCGTCCGCGGCTACGACGTGCTGCAGTCACGCCTGGGCGCACACGTCCTGATCTACGGCTCCGGGACGATGGGCCTGATGATGCTGGAGCTCGCCAAGCGCACCGGGGCGGCGAGCGTGGACGTCGTCGACCTTAACCCGGCGCGGCTGGAGACGGCGGTACGGCTGGGTGTGTCGGCGTCGGCTTCGAACGCGGACGAGCTGGACCGGCCGCAGGGCTGGGACGTCGTGGTGGACGCCACCGGGAACGCGGCCGCGATCCAGGACGGGCTGGGGCGGGTGGCGAAGGCGGGGACGTTTCTGCAGTTCGGGGTGGCGGACTATGCGACGCGAGTGACGATCGATCCGTACCGCATCTATAACAGCGAGGTCACGATCACCGGCTCCATGGCCGTCCTCCACAGCTTCGAACGAGCGGCGGAGCTGTTCGCGAACGGGGTCCTGGATCCCGAGATCTTCATCAGCGACCGGATTCCGCTGGAGCGGTATCCGGAGGCGCTGGGGCAGTTCGCGGCGGGGGTGGGCCGCAAGATCGTGGTGGTTCCGTAGGTTTTTCGCCCCCGCCGCCCCTACCCGTCCCGACCCGGGGGGCTCCGCCCCCAGACCCCCGTTCGGCCTGAACGGCCTCGTCCTCAAACGCCGGACGGGCTGAAGAACTCAGCCCCGGCGGGGGCGAGGTCAAAAGGGCGGTCGATTGGCGGGAGAGTAAGGGAACGGTAAAGCAGATTCGCTCGTTCACCCGGCATGACAGCTATGACCCCTGGCTCGAACATCCCTCTCTCCACCACCCGCGTGACGGTGGACGTCGCCGCCCCCGTGCGGCTCGACGTATCGGGCCTGCTGCTCACGGGCGACGGCAAGGTGCGCTCCGACGACGACTTCATCTTCTTCAATCAGCCTCAGGGCCCGGGCGTGACCTACCGGTCGGGCGGTGGCACGGCGCCCGACGCGGTCGTCGTCGACACCGCCGCCGTCCCTCCGGGCATCGAGAAGATCGTGGTCACCGCAAGCCCGGACGCCCAGGGCCAGACCTTCCAGGGCATCGAACCGACGGCCACGATCCGCAATGCGGACGACAACGCCGTCCTGGCCACGTTCACACCGCCGCAGCTCGGCACCGAGACGGCACTGGTGGTCGTCGAGATCTATCTGCGGGGCGGCCAGTGGAAGGCCCGCGCGGTCGGCCAGGGCTACGCCAACGGCCTGGCGGGCATCGCCACCGACTTCGGCGTCACGGTCGAGGAGCCCGCCGCCCCGCCCCAGCCGGTCGCCCCGCCGACGCCCACGATGCAGCCCCCGGTGACCCCGCCGGCCCCGCCCCTGTCCACCACCCCGCCGCCTCCCCCGGCAACGCCCGCCCCCGCGGCCGGCCCGCCCGCTCCGGGCACCGGAAAGATCAACCTCGACAAGGGCCGGGTCAACCTCCAGAAGAACCAGACGGTCTCCCTCGTCAAGGGCGGCCGCCCGCTGCTGTCCCAGGTGAAGATGGGCCTCGGCTGGGAGCCCGCCTACGGCGGCAAGGACATCGACCTGGACGCGTCGGTCATCGCGTACGGCCCGCAGCGCAACCACATCGACAGCTGCTACTTCGGCAAGCTGTCCATCCTCAACGGCGCGATCAAGCACTCCGGCGACAACCTCACGGGCGAAGGCAGCGGCGACGACGAGGTCATCGTGGTCGACCTCGGCCGCATCCCGCAGGAGGCCACCGGGCTGGTCTTCACGGTGAACTCCTTCTCCGGCCAGAAGTTCACCGAGGTCGCCAAGGCCTACTGCCGCCTCCTGGACGCGACCACCGACGAGGAACTCGTCCGCTTCGACCTGACCAACGCCGAACCTCAGACCGGCGTGATGATGGCGAAGCTGATCCGCCAGTTCTCCGGCGAGTGGGAAATGACGGCCATGGGCGAGTTCGTGAAGGCCCGCACGGTCCGCAACATGGTGAAGCCGGCCGCGCAAGCGCTGTAGTTCGTCGTACGACGACCATGGGCGTCCCCGGCCAGGGGGCGCCCGGCGTTCACGCCTCGGTTGCGGGACGCAGACCGTCCGTCAGCAGCGACAGATAGCGGCGGATGTACGTGCCCTCGCCGTTCGCAAGTTCGGACGCCGTGGCCACACCGTGCGCCAGCCGCAGGATCTCGATCGGCTCGACGTCCTCGCGCAGGGCCCCGTCCCGCTTCGCCGCCGCGACCAGCCGTTCTGCCGCGCCCTTCACCGAGTTGCCGCAGGCCGTGACCACGGCATTGCTGCCGTCCGTGACGGCCGAGCCGAGCAGGGACTTGAGGCCCCTGACCTGGATCATCCCGGCGCTGAGTTCATTCAGCCACTCCACCAGCGCCTCGCCCGGTGGCAGTTCCCGCGCGAAGTCGTCGGCGCGTGCCGCGAGCGCCTCGATGGCATCGACGTACACCGCCTCCAGCAGCGCCTGCCTCGTCGGGAAGTGCCGGTACAGCGTGCCCGACCCGACGCCGGCCCGCTTGGCGATGTCGTCCAGGGACGCGTTCTCCCCGTGCTCGGCGAAGGCCTCCGCCGCCACCTTCAGCAGCCGTTCATAGTTGCGACGGGCGTCCGCTCGCATGGGCTTGACCTGCGCCATTCAGAAACTCCTTGCGAACCGGGGACACTCTCCGTATCTTAGCGAAAGCTAAACGGAGACAGTCCCCGGTTATCTCCGCGGGTCCTCACCTGCCCACATTCCGTTGCTCAGTGCTGCCCGCGCACATCCCATCCGGGGGACATCGAACGGGAGAACTCCATGGCCGGCCCGTCCAGCACCACCGAAGCACCGCCCACCGCACCCCCACACCCCGCCAGGCTCGGCACCGTCCTCTTCGTCATCGTCACCGCCTACCTGATGGTCGGCGTCGACTCCACCGTCGTCAATGTCGCCCTGCCCGACATCCAGCAGGACCTCGGCTTCAGCCGCACCGGACTGTCCTGGGTCCTCAACGCCTACACCCTCGCCTTCGGCGGTCTGCTGCTCCTCGGCGGACGCGTCGGGGACATCGTCGGCCGTCGCCGCACCCTGGCCACCGGCGTCCTGCTCTTCGCCGGTTCCTCCCTGCTCGGCGGACTCGCCACCGACAGCGCCTGGCTGCTCGCGGCCCGCGCGCTGCAGGGCGCGGGTGCCGCGCTCACCGCCCCCAGCACCCTCGCCCTGATCACCACCAACTTCCCGGAGGGCCCGCGCCGGCACCATGCCCTCGGCATCTACTCCTCCATGGCGGGCATCGGCGCCTCCATCGGACTGGTCCTCGGCGGCATGCTCACCTCCTGGGCGTCCTGGCGCTGGGCCCTGCTGATCAATGTCCCCATAGGCATCGGGGTGGCCCTGGCCCTGCCCCGCTTCGTCGACGAGACCCCGCGCCACGCGGGCCGGTTCGACGCGGGCGGCGCGCTGACCGGCACGGCGGGCATGACCTCACTCGTGTACGCGTTCATCCGGGTCTCCGAGGCGGGCTGGAGCGACACCCAGGCGCTGCTCGGATTCAGTACGGCCGCCGCCCTGCTCGCCGGGTTCACGATCGTCGAGTCCCGGGCCGCCCAGCCGATCATGCCGCTCGGGCTCTTCTCGGACCGCAACCGTGCGGGCGGTTACGCGGGCGTGCTGCTGCTGCCGGCCGGCATGTTCGGCGCCTTCTACTTCCTCACGCTGATCAGCCAACAGGTCCTGGAATACAGCCCGTTGCGCGCCGGATTCGCCTTCCTGCCGATGACCCTGGCGATGTTCACCACCGTCCGCTTCGTGCCGCGGCTGCTGGCCCGGTTCGGCGCCAAGCCGGTCCTGCTCACCGGTATGGCCCTGCTCGTCGCCGCGGCCGCCTGGCTGTGGCGACTCGAACCCGGCGAGGGCTACCGGGCCGGTCTGCTCGGTCCTCTGCTGCTGATGGGCGTCGGCGTCGGCCTGAGCTTCATGCCGCTCAACGCGACGATCCTCGCCCGTATCGAGGCGCGTCAGGCGGGCGCCGCATCCGGGCTCCTGCAGACCCTGCAGTGGCTCGGCGGCACCCTCGGACTGTCCGTCCTGGTCACGGTGTTCGGCACGGCGACACGGCACGCCTCGGGCACCCCGGCCGAGATCCTCACCGAGGGGTCGGCGCGCGCGTTCGGCGTCGGCGCGCTGATCGCGCTCGCCGCCCTGCTGGTGTCGGCGTTCGTGATCACGGGGCAGCGGCGGGAAGCCGCCTAGAACAGGGCGCTGTACGCGTTGAGGGCGGGCTGCCCGCCCAGATGGGCGTAGAGCACCGTCGACTGCGGGTCGATCTCCCCGCGCTCGACCAGGTCCACCATCCCGGCCATCGACTTCCCCTCGTACACGGGGTCGGTGACCATCCCCTCGGTGCGGGCCGCGAGGCGCATTGCGGCCAGGGTGGTCTCGTCGGGGATGCCGTAGATCCCCGCGTGGTACCGCTCGTCCAGCTCGACGTCCGCCTCGGTCAACTCCCTCTTGAGGCCGATGAGTTGGCCGGTGCCGCGGGCGATCCGGGCGATCTGCTCCCGGGTGGCGGCGGGCTTGGCCGAGGCGTCGATGCCGAGGACGCGGCGCGGACGTCCACCCGCCTCCTCCAGGGCGGCGAACCCGGCGACCATGCCCGCCTGGGTCGAGCCGGTGACGGAACACACCACCACCGTGTCGAAGAAGACCCCCAACTCCCGCTCCTGCTCGGCGACTTCGTACGCCCATCCGGCGAAGCCGAGGCCGCCGAGCGGGTGGTCGGAGGCCCCGGCCGGAATGGCGTACGGCTTCCCGCCCGACTCCTCGACCTCCCTGAGCGCCTGCTCCCAGCTGTCCTTGAACCCGATACCGAAGCCGGCCCGCACCAGCCGTACGTCCGCCCCCGCGAGCCGGCTGATCAGGATGTTGCCGACCTTGTCGTACACGGAGTCCGGCCACTCCACCCAGCTCTCCTGGATCAGGACGCACCTGAGCCCGGCGCGGGCCGCGCAGGCGGCGACCTGGCGGGTGTGGTTGGACTGGACTCCGCCGATCGACACGAGGGTGTCGCAGCCCTTGGCGAGCGCGTCGGCGACCAGGTACTCCAGCTTGCGGGTCTTGTTGCCGCCGTAGGCGACACCGGAGTTGCAGTCCTCGCGCTTGGCCCACAGGGAGGCGCCGCCGAGGTGGGCGGTCAGGCGCTCCAGCGGGTGCACCGGCGAGGGGCCGAAGAGGAGCGGGTAACGCTCGTACGAGGAAAGGGACATGGGTCCTCCCGGGGTCGGGATCAGTCGCCGTCGGCGAGGTCGTCGGCGAGGGTGCGCCAGATCTCCGCGGTGACGCGGACCGCCTCCGCCACGTTGCCGTGCGCGCAGGCGTCGATCAGCTGCTCGTGCAGGCCGGCCGAACGGCAGGTGCTCTCGCCGAAGCGGCGGCGCTCCAGCCGGCGGATGAGGGGGGTGTAGCGGGCGATGGTGGCGGCTGCCGCCTGGTTGCCGGCGACGCGGACCAGCACGTCGTGGAGTTCGTCGTCGGCGCGCAGGGCACGGTCGACATCGCCCGAGCCGACGGCCGCGGCGAACCGCTCGTTGGCCGCGCGCATCGCCTGGACGTCCGCGGCGAACAGCCGGGGCACAGCGACCCGCGTAGCCAGCTCGTGCATGGCGCCGACCACGGCGGCGGCGTCCCGCACCTCTGCCGTGACGAGCGGGGTGACCCGCGTGTAGCTCTGCGGCTTGCTCTCCAGCAGCCCCTCGTCGACCAGCCGGGAGAAGGCCTGCCGTACCGGCGCCCGGGACAGCCCGAGCCGCTCGGCGAGCTCGGCGTCCCGCACCACGGCGCCGGGTTCGAGCTCCCCGGCCACGATGGCGTCCCGGATGGATGCGTAGGCGCGGTCCCTGAGGAGGGTGCGCTCGACGGGTCGTATGGCCTCCACAACTGAAATGTTAGATACCAATAACCCCTATAGGGAAGAGAGGCCCACGCAGTGTCGACATCCGGTGGTCAGCAACGCCGTCTCTGGGCACCGGTCAGGTGTTGGTCGCGATCCTTGTTCAACAGGGCTGCGTACGAGCGATTTGCCCCTAACGACCGGGGGCGCAGCTTCCTGTCACAACACCATTCACGACCCACAAGCGAGACGGCCCCACCTCGACGCAATAGGTCTTTTTCAATCCGGCCGGGACGATCGAGAGGACGCGGTCCCACATGATGGACTCAGCGTATCCACGCTTTCCCGTTGCGGAGCGGCGGGACGCCCGTTTTCGCATGGCCAATGAGGCCAGCGCGACCGCTTTGTGATCTGCACGGAGCATCACCAATTCACTCAGTCGACTCACGGAACGGCCATCGGCCACCCGTAGCCGCCACAGCGGCTTTTCACTGTGATTGTTTTTCCTGCTGCTGATACTGCTCTGGACCCCAAGCCGCAGTAATGCGTCACCAAGTTGACGCACAAGACCTTCAGAGGTGTTGGCAAATTCCACCTGGCGCGCTTCCACAGAGCCGTCACTGTCGATTAGTCCAGCAATCAGGCCGCAGAAGAACTCGCGACTGTAGGGGAGGTTGGCCATGCGTTTATCAATTCCCTTGAGTCGCCATACCTGATGCTCAATTAACACATCGCGAAGAGCGTTGCGATGCCATTCCGGGTCTACAAGGCGCACACGCAGCCACGTGTCGTTGTCCTCCACGTTGGCCTGGCATCCATGCTTGGCAGCGTAGTCACGAATTTGTTGAAGCGTTCCGTCGTCGTGACCGACCCACGTTGGCGTACGGCCGGTCATGTTGCCGTCGCCGAGCATCGATCCGACGAACCAGCCATCCCACTCGTCACCGAGAGTTCCGAAGAAGTCAGCGGTAAGCGGAGCGGGAACCGCACACCCTGGTTCCAGAAAGACGGTGGGCTTCCAGGTCGGCCGTCGTGAACCCTCGCGACTTCGGACAGCCCAACGATGGTTGGCCGTCGCCTCGATTGTGCGGCCCGAAGCGAGCCGCACGGCGAATACGGGGTGCGTACCGTTGTCGGCCCAGCGTACCGGTCGGGTGCTCACCAGATTGCCAACCGTGCTGTCTCGCGGCGGGTAGGGGCGTCCGGGCTTGGATTCGCGAAGGTCCCATTCCTTGTCGTAGGCGAGAACGGGAAGCCTCTCCGCCACGTGACTGCTCAGGTCGTTGATTACGCGTGAGCGGGTGGCAGCCAGGGGTTTCCGGCGAAGAGGTCGCGGAGCACGGTCAGGGGGTTGAGGTCGT